>JBLHIB010000104.1:0-12372 GCA_047615865.1 Gammaproteobacteria bacterium | reverse complement strand
CGTTGCACGCTATTCAAAATCCTGATATAGACCTAGTAACAATTTCAGGAGTAGCTGGAACAGGAAAGACTTTGTTGGCACTTGCAGGATCTCTTGAACAGAAAAATCGTTTTGATCAAATTATCCTCGCCCGACCAATTGTTCCACTCAGCAATCGTGATATCGGATTTCTACCTGGTGATGCTGAAGATAAAATTGGTCCTTATATGCAGCCGCTTTGGGACAACCTCAATTTCATCAAGAAACAATTTGGCGAGAACGAGAAGAAAAGAAAGGCTATAGAAGAAATGCAAGCTGAAGGACGGATTACTATTTGCCCCCTAGCCTACATTCGTGGCCGGTCACTTACCAACGTGATTTTCATTGTCGACGAAGCACAAAACCTCACTCCACATGAGGTTAAGACGATTATTACTCGCGCGGGAGAAAACTGCAAGATTATTCTTACTGGTGATGTGCGTCAGATTGATACGCCATACTTGGATGAGCAATCGAATGGCCTATCCTATGTAATTGACCGCCTCAAAGGCCAAAAACCATATTGCCACATAACGCTCGAAAAAGGTGAGCGCAGTGAGTTGGCGAATTTGGCCAATGACTTCTTGTAAATATTGAAGGTCAAGGAGCTAGCTTATGGGCTAAGCGCTTGCGCGTAAATGATTGGGCATTAGCTGTTCAAAGAGGATAAAATGGCTAACTTTGCGAGCTAACAAATGTTGGTTTGTCCATGCAAAAAGTTGCTCCCTACGCACCCGTCAACAAAGTCCGAATTGTTACTGCTGCCTCCCTATTTGATGGGCACGATGCAGCCATTAACATTATGCGGCGAATTATTCAATCGACCGGCGCTGAAGTCATCCATCTAGGACATGATAGAAGCGTTCAAGAAGTTGTCGATTGTGCTATCCAAGAAGATGCCAATTCCATAGCTATCACCAGTTACCAAGGTGGTCATACAGAGTATTTCAAATACATGCATGACTTACTCAAGGAAAAAGGTGCTGGACACATCAAGATTTTTGGTGGGGGCGGCGGCACTATTCTACCCTCTGAAATTGATGAGCTTGAATCATACGGCATCACTCGTATTTATCATCCGGACGACGGACGGTCAATGGGTTTGCAAGGGATGATCAACGATTTGATGGAGAAAAGCGACTACCCTACTGGTGCCAATTTAAAGGATGAGGTAAACCAACTCGCTAGCAAGAATCCATATGCCATTGGTCGCATCATATCAGCTGCGGAGAACTTCCACGATGAAAACATTGACGCCTTAAAGAAAATTAAGGAAGACGCCAACAATTCAAATGTTCCGGTTCTAGGAATTACAGGAACAGGTGGAGCTGGAAAAAGCTCGTTGGTTGACGAATTGGTTCGCCGATTCTTGATTGATTTTCCAGAAAAACACATAGGAATTATCTCCGTCGACCCTACCAAACGAAAAACAGGTGGTGCTCTTCTAGGAGATAGAATTCGAATGAACAGCATCTTCAACGAAAGATGTTATATGCGCTCGCTAGCAACGCGGCAAAGCAACTTGGCTGTTTCTAAGCATGTGCAAGAAGCGGTCGACGTTCTAAAAGCTGCGAAATTTGACTTGGTAATACTTGAGACTTCAGGAATCGGTCAAAGCGACACGGAGATTGTAGAACATAGCGACTTGAGCATGTACGTTATGACTCCAGAATACGGCGCTGCTAGTCAGCTCGAGAAGATCGACATGCTCGACTTCGCCGATATCATTGCGCTCAACAAATTCGACAAACGAGGAGCTTTAGATGCAATCCGTGATGTAAAGAAGCAGTACCGACGCAACCGACAATTGTTCGAGTTGGACGACGAAAACACTCCTGTCTATGGCACAATCGCCAGTCAGTTCAACGACCACGGGACCAACAGTCTATACAAGGCTCTAATCCTTACGATAAATGAAAAAACTGGCACCAATTTCGAAAGCCACTTGGATGTGTCCGCTGAAATGGACGAAAAGATCTTTGTAATTCCACCGCGCCGTGTTCGCTACCTCAGTGAGATTTCCGATACGATTAGAGACTACAACAAGTGGTCGGACCGACAGTCGAAAATTGCGCAGGATCTCTTCGCTCTAAACAAGTCCATATCTCTGCTTGAAGACAAACTTGAAAAGCCGGTTTTGGAAAGCATAGAAGCAGTCTTCAAAGACAAGAAGAAAGATCTCGACGCTCGAAACTGGGATGCTGTAGAAGGCTGGGAAGCCAAGAAAGCAATGTACCAAGGCGAATTTTACACGTTCAAGGTACGTGAAAAAGAAATTAAGATTGCAACCCATACGGAATCACTAAGTCATACGCAGATTGCTAAAGTGTCTTTGCCAAAATTCACTGCATGGGGCGATGTGCTTAAATGGCAGCTTCAGGAAAATGTTCCCGGTGAATTTCCATTTACAGGAGGCGTATTCCCTTTCAAACGAGAAGGCGAAGACCCCACGCGTATGTTTGCGGGTGAAGGTGGTCCTGAGCGGACAAACAAGCGTTTTCACTACGTGAGTATGGGTTTACCGGCCAAAAGATTGAGTACGGCATTCGATAGTGTTACGCTTTACGGACGTGATCCAGGTGAGCGACCAGACATCTATGGTAAAATTGGAAATGCGGGTGTAAGTATCTGCTGTTTGGATGATGCCAAGAAGCTATACAGTGGTTTCGACCTGTGCGCGCCACTTACCTCAGTTTCGATGACGATCAATGGTCCGGCCCCTATGTTGTTGGGATTCTTCATGAATGCTGCGATTGATCAGCAATGTGAGAAGTACATCCAAGAAAATGGACTGGAAGCTGAAGTTGACAAGAAAATTGACGGGATCTATGCATCTAGAAATGCAACACGTCCAAAATACAACGGCGACTTACCCAAAGGCAATGACGGTCTGGGGTTGATGTTGCTCGGCGTGACAGGAGATCAAGTGCTTCCCTCAGATGTATACGAAGCACTGAAGATCAGAGCCTTGAGCTCAGTTCGTGGAACAGTTCAAGCCGATATCCTCAAAGAGGATCAAGCTCAGAATACGTGTATCTTCAGTACTGAATTTGCATTGCGATTGATGGGAGATGTTCAATCCTACTTCATTGACAACGCGATCCGTAATTTCTATTCAGTGAGTATTTCCGGCTATCATATTGCTGAAGCTGGCGCAAATCCAATTTCACAATTGGCTTTCACACTGGCCAATGGCTTTACCTATGTCGAGTACTACCTAAGTCGTGGAATGAACATTGACGACTTTGCTCCTAACCTGAGTTTCTTCTTCAGCAACGGTATTGATCCGGAATACGCCGTTATCGGTCGTGTTGCTCGTAAGATCTGGGCAAAAGCCATGCGTGATAAATATGGTGCCAATGAGCGCAGTCAGAAGTTGAAGTACCATATTCAAACTTCGGGTCGTTCGCTTCACGCGCAAGAAATTGACTTCAACGACATCCGTACGACTTTGCAAGCGTTGTACGCGATCTACGACAATTGTAACAGTCTGCATACAAATGCCTACGACGAAGCGATCACCACTCCTACTGAGGAAAGTGTGCGCCGTGCGATGGCCATTCAGTTGATCATCAACAAGGAGCTTGGTTTGTCCAAAAATGAAAACCCTATCCAAGGATCATTCATCACCGAAGAACTCACAGACCTAGTTGAAGAGGCTGTGCTCATGGAATTCGATCGCATTACTGAAAGAGGTGGTGTTTTGGGTGCTATGGAGACTATGTACCAGCGTGGAAAAATCCAAGACGAGTCCTTGTACTATGAGACTTTGAAACATACTGGTGAGTTCCCGATTATTGGAGTGAATACATTCTTGAGTAAGGATGGCTCGCCAACGGTCTTGCCAAAAGAAGTCATTCGTGCAACAGAAGAGGAAAAGCAGTTTCAGATTGCAACTGCCCAGTCTTTGAGTACTAGAAATGTCAGTGAATCTTCGGAACATATCAAAAACATCCAGAAAGTAGCCATCCGCAACGAGAACATATTCGAGGCACTTATGGAAGCTTCGAAATGGTGTAGTTTGGGTGAGATTAGTGATGGTTTGTTTATGGTTGGTGGGCAATACAGGAGGAATATGTAATCCTAATTAGCAACTCCTTGAAATTGAAAGATGCGGCAAGATTAAATCTTGTCGCATCTTTCGTTTTAGCGGGATTACTGTGCTTAAGCGTAATTCACAAGCTACTGCTGTAATTATTTTGATTCAGCCGTCAATTCGTAGCCGAGTCTATCCTTTCGTACTTCAAATTGGTCTGCATCGCTGAAATTCGCCTCCTCACCATGAAACAGGGTTGAATAAAACGACTTAATCGTCGGATTCGTTTGAGGTATTTCACCTACGAAATAAGTGTGCGTTTGACCCGTTTTCATCCTAAAACCGATGCTCTTATCGAAGTGCACATAATGTGCATTTGACGCTAAAGTTTCTCGCGTTACTTCTCTCAACTACTTGCCATCAGAAGTGAAGATGCGCAGACCCTTCAAATTGAAATCGTGTTTATTGGAAGTAATGTATATGCGGTCATTAATGTTGATCTTTTCAACCCATTCACTATGCTTTTCTTAGTTCACTGCTGCGGCATTGAGAATAAGATTGTCGAATAAGTCACCTTGTAAACCCAGCTGAAAATCATTTCCCACCATCGATTCCATGTACAGAATTCCTAGGCTATGAAACAACAGTGAGATCTTTTGGTTATTTTGAAACGAAGGATTGGCGTCTTTGAATACCTGGACAAAATCTAGCATTTGCATGAAATGGCTCAGGGATTCACCCACATGAGATCTTGACCTTTTAAAGTTACGTACACCACCTAAAATAGGGTCTTTGGAAGGCCAACTAAAGATTAAAACGTTGATGTCGTGCTCTTTTTGAATCGCAATACCACGTTTCACGGATTGATCAAGAGTCTTGGCATCTCCATGCACGAAAACCACCCAGTCTCCATCCAAATCCAACATCTCTGAAATGAACTGCACTGAATCTGTTCTCGATATCATCAATGAATTGTTCGCAGATTCATTGGCAATCATCAAGTTCAAACCAGAGTGCGCCTTCACTCGGTTCAATGCAGTCGAATTGTCGTTTTCCAGAACGGTCTCTCGGTTACTCAGAACATAGACATCCTTGCTCCCAGCTGTTGCAACTTCAGAAATCAGAACAGCCAATATGAGGAATAAACTGCGGGTGTTGATGTGTATTTGTGACATGGCATTGCTTTTATGATTCAGATATTTTGGATAGTCGCATCTCTATGACTGAATCGTCTGCCCACCACTTGAATGCAAAATTAATTTCGGTAACTCTTAAGAGGTATGATTATTTCATTCTTTCTATTTATCAATTGGTAGGGAGGATTGTAGCCTAAATAACTGTAGGTATCCTCAAATTCAATTGACTCTTCTATCAATCGTGATTTTAAGGCACTGAACTGTTGGCTCAGCACCTCGTCAGATGCCCAGCCAGAAAACTCAACAACTGCAACAATTTTCGAAGCCTGAACGTGGACAGATACGTCGTCTCTATTTGGAATCGGAAGATCCATTGACTCTACATCACTTGGCATGAAGAAACTCATAGTTGGCTCTGAACTCATCTCCATTTGAACCGGTGAGGTCATCGCTATTTGCTGGTTGGCGCTATTACCTCCGAATATATATGAGGCAATCTTTCGAAAACCAGAACTCGAATTATCGGAGTATGTACTGCCATTCAAAACCGTTGAAGCCACTAATAACTCAGGATACTCACGAATTTCAAAACCATTTTTCTGCGCGAGTGTTTTGTATTCTATTGTCTTTGTTTTCGCTGTGCTTTTCGACACAATGGTCTGCGCAATAGCCGCAAGTGCTACAATCGTAACGAGAGTTATAAAAACAAATTTCATGCTTTCTGATTAATGTTTACTCCTATTTACTCAACAAAAATAGCGCTTTTGTTTAACCGATATCTCTCAGTATTAAACAAAAATCATTAAAATTCTTCTAAAGCCTTATAATATTGACTTTTCTGCATCAGTTCAGTTCAACATACATTAGTTGAACAAAGGAACGCAGGCAGCAGCCGATAGACCAGAAAATTTAAAATATGAAATTTATACAATCCATGCACTAGTGCATATTTCCCTCTTATCGCTAAGCCCCTTTTTTTAAAGTTCTTTTTCGGTCAATTCACGGGACACACCATCAAACCATATATGTCTGAGTTCTTGTGGACTTTTTAGAGCCTTACAAAGATGAAATTCGAGAACTACGCAGAAATCTTTATTGAACGGTGGTAGATATGTTCATCAATCGAATCCAGTCTACTAACCCAAAGGCAAATTAAATGTGAAAGTACTCCCTTCTCCCAATTCACTTTCAACGCAAATACGACCTCCTAGTCTCTCGACAAATTCTTTACAGAGAACTAAACCTAAGCCGGATCCTCTTTCATTGGCCGTGCCTAGCAATGAGAAGTTTGTAGAAATTTCGAACAGATTTTGAATGGTCTCCGCAGACATGCCTATTCCGTTGTCGACAATGGAAATTTCAAACTGATTTCCTTTTGCAGCAGTCATTACCTCTATTGATCCTTCGTGGTTTGTAAACTTAATTGCATTGGACACTAGGTTTCGTAGAACCGTCTTGAGCATGTTCTTATCGGTTTGAATCTCAACTTCATCAGTTTTCACATAATGAATTGAAATATTCTTCGTTTGCGCGAGTGATTTGGACAGACTAACAACCTCATCTATGGCTTGTGATAGATGTACTTTCTCTAACAAGACATCAAGGCTTCCTGTTTGTGATTCTGCCCATGCCAAAAGGTCATCAAGCAGAACAAGTGTGTCCTTAGCAGCCGAATTTATTATATCAATGAATTTTACATTTGGCGCAGTATCACCTGCATTCTTGTAAAGTAATTCAGTCACGGCAATAATGCTACTAAACGGACCTCTCAAGTCATGGGCAATAATCGAAAACAACCTGTCCTTGGTTGCATTGAGCTCTTTATAGTTTGTCTCGCTCTCGGACAGGGCAACTTCTGCTTCTTTACGTTTGGTAATATCCCGAATCACTCCTACCAGAAACTTATCTCCCTTTACATCTACAAACCGTGATTTACGAGTGGAAATAATGATTGGCTGGCCTCCTCCCAAGGTTAGCGTCTCCTCATTTATATTTTCGATCCCATCCGAAAGCACTTGATTGTCAATGCTCAAAAAGCTCTCGCGCTCATCCTCATTCACATGTTCAGCAAGGGTTTTCCCCAGGATATCGGCTCTAGGAAGGTGGAACATATCGCAAAAAGCATCATTGACCAAGATCAGTCTGCTTTGATCATCCTTGACGAACACCGAATCGCCCATATTATTAAAGATCGTCTGAGACGATTCTTCAACATCTTCCTTACTTTGGATTATTCCTACTGGTTGTTGCAACAAAGCATGCAAACGAAGAACTTCATTTTGCTTTTTGAGCTCAGTAATTTGATCTTCTAAATCAATCCGAGTTGGTAAATCTTCCATTCTATTTCTTGACTAAAAATCAATCTACAGATATTTAACTTCTTAGCACTTCTAATTATTCTCAAAGTTACCGCGAGAGTTCATTCTGCCATACACAAACCTAGTGATCCGATGGTCCTAATCGACCTTTGGAGCATCATTATTTTACAACTATTACGCCTATCGGGGTAAAAACACGCATTTATTACCCCCAAAATATTTATTTGATCAAGTTTCAAACCTATTATTGCCATCGAGGTAATTTCAACCATTTTTTACCCTGACAAAAATCAAGTATGGCATACTACAGAAACAGACCCTGCAGCGACCTGCCACTGCTTCCTCCGCCTAGTGATCGAGTCATCGATACTTCATAAATGGGTAATGGCAAGATCAGCAATAGCAAAACTGGACGGTATCTCCAATACATTGGATGACCCCAGGATAATGGTCAACACAATTGCCCTTCAAGAGGCGAAAGAATCTTCAAAAACCGAAAATAGAGCAACGACTACCGACGCACTATATGAAGCCATGGCCCTGTCGACAGCTTAGAAAAAAGCAAAGCCGCCAAGGAAGTTCTCCGCTATAGAGAATAACTTATGGAAGGAATGAGCCTAATTGTGGAAAAAGACCATATGGACAAAGATGTGCTTGTACGCCTTTTTCAAATCATCAAAGAATCAACAGGCGGCGCAAGAGGAGACCTTCAAGAAGTATATTTAAAAGAAGGAGGAACTGGACCAAGCGCTGGTCAAAAAGCTTATACTCCACCAATAGGGAATGCAATTCTTAATGAAAAGCTCGATAATCTCATTACCTATCTGAACAACGATATGCTGCACATTCATGACCCATTGATCAATATACTCTCAGACGATGAATAACCTCCGGAAATGACCATAAAATATTCCATATATTCCGGTAGATAATCCTTTAAAAAGTCACATACCATTCATACACATGGAAGAAGGATCAGCATTCAAAGACATATTCTCACCCGCTTTGGTGAATCAATTGGGAACAGAACTGAAGTCGGTTTATGGCAAGTTCGACCTACCAGGCTTTGAAAAGGACATCGTCCGACACCTTGAGCCTTTGAGCTTGTCCCAGCGAGCAAAGTGCATCTCGGACGGCATGAAGAATCATTTGCCGAAGGCTTATTCCGAGACCGCCCTTATCCTCCACAAGGTCTTAGGCCCTGAAGCTGATGCCGGCGATTGGAGCGACAACAGTGCTATGCGGTACTGGCCATTTGGAGTTTACATTGTCGAACATGGCATTGATCACTACGATGAATCGGTGGGATTGATGTACGAACTCACCAAGCGTTTTACTGCTGAATGGGCCATTCGTCCCTTCATTGAGAAGTACTACGACAAGATGATGCCACTGCTGCACACGTGGTCGCAAGATGAAAATGTGCATGTACGCCGACTGGTCTCCGAAGGAAGTAGACCGCGGCTACCATGGGCTCCAAAGCTTGTAAATTTCATACAAGACCCTACTCCAGTGATTGAATTGATAACCAAACTCAACAATGATCCAGAGTTATATGTGCGTCGATCAGTGGCCAATAACATCAATGATATTGCCAAGGATCATCCTGACCTGGCAGTAAAAACGCTCCTGGCCTGGCAGAAGAACAAGAGCAAAAACACAGACTGGATCATTGGACATGCCTCTCGTACACTTCTGAAAAACGGACATCCTGATGCTTTGAGACTACAAGGCTTCAATCCCAATATCAAACTATCAATCAACAAGTTAAGCCTGACAGACAAAGTTCAATTTGGCACCTCCTTAGACTTTGAATTCACCATTGAATCTCAAGAAAATAGTGCGGAGGAAATACTAGTTGACTACCTCATTCATCACCTCAAGGCCAATGGTAAGACTAGTCCGAAAGTGTTCAAACTGACCAAAAAGAAGCTAGTGCCCGGTGAGTCCATTACCATCACAAAAAGCCACTCGATGCGACCTATTTCGACGCGTAAATACTACGCTGGAGAGCATGCTTTGGAAATACAAGTCAATGGGATCACCTACGGACAACATTTTTTTACACTGAATATCAAGCAGTTAAGACTGGTTCAGTAACTTTAAGTGTATATACATTTAATGTCTAGGATTGTATATTTTTATGATCTTTGTGCGTCAAGAGTATTTAACTTAGCACCACTATGAAACACTTACGTTCAATACATCAGCACGCCTCTGCCCAGAAAGTTAATATGGGTGGAATCATCTTGGACCAAGCCTTGCCTTTAAGTGGACTTGAGCAGATTGATCCATTTCTATTGATCCACCATTGGAGTGACCAATTGAAAGGAGATAAGCACCCTTCAGAACTAGGAGTTGGTCCGCATCCGCATCGTGGTTTTGCGCCAGTAACCTTCATATTTGAGGGAGGCGTTCATCACCGAGATTCTATTGGAAACAGCGAGACAGTTCATGCTGGAGGAGTCCAATGGATGCATAGTGGCAAAGGAATCGTTCACAGTGAGCGACCGACCAAGCTACTTGCTAAAGAAGGCGGTAAGTTTGAGATAATTCAGTTCTGGGTCAATGTTCCGTCAAAGTACAAGATGATGGAACCTTATTATGTGCCTTTGCATCGTGAGGCAACACCAACAGTAATTTCCAGTGACGGAAAGGTTACTACCTCAGTTATTTGTGGAACGGTTTTGGGCTCAAAAGGCTCTATCGCAACACAAAGTCCGCTGCAGATCGCGCGTATTGACCTAAAAGCAGGTGGAGTTCTTGAGTTGCCTATCGAACTGGATCACAATGCATTGATCTACCAGTTGGATGGAAAATCGACTATCAACGACACGGAAACCGGCTCGGGGAAAGACATGTTTTGGTTTGCCAATGACGGAGAATCCATAAAAATCGAAGCTAAGGAAGACACGCGCATAATTTTACTTGCTGGAAAGCCTATTGATGAGCCGCTTGCGACATATGGTCCGTTTGTAATGAATACCCAGTCCGAAATAATGACAGCACTTCAGGATTACCAAACAGGTAAAATGGGATCCCTGAACGAAATTTTTGAATAATGGAAAGAAGGGACTTCATAAACAACATGATCGTTGCTGGTTTAGGCAGTGCAGTATTGCCTTTGAGCAGCTTTGGAACGAAGCCTGCGGCCAAATGTGATTTCATCGCCATGGTAAATGCGAGTCCTCATGTTAGGCATGGAGCGCTTTATATTCCAACAGTATTGGATAAACCGGCCCCTATATTTGGGGGTTGGCTTTGTTCTATTGAATACCATATATTCTACAAGCAAGGAATAGACACTGGTAAAACTCAGGATGATGCACATTGTTACATGGCTATTCTCGGGGACGAAGCACACAAGGAATCAATACAAATATGGAATAATGGCGGCACATACACGCTGGTGACCGCGGGCCGAACAGAAGTTCTTGACGAGAAAGAGGCGCAAATCAACATCGGCGAAAAGACATTTGCCTTTAGGCTTATTCATGCTCATCCCTTGTTTTCTAAATCATTGAAACTGAACGAAGGAATTGGTGATGGCGAGATAGCAATCGTTGTTGAGGGAGAAATTGATGTAGATGGACGAAAGTGCGATACCAATCAAGTTGTCGCTGTTCAGAAAACAGAAAAAAATGTAGATATATCTGGAGGTTCAGCGATAGTCACTATGCGAGAAGTGAGAGGAATCAAGGCTGTTTTTCGAGAAAATTAAATCGTGTACCCTATTAATAAGGTATGATTTTTTTCCTCGCGCCCAACGTATATCCATAGACACAACCTTGTACTTCTAAACAAGTTATACATATTGCCCTCAAGTCCCTAGAACAGGAATATATTCCCTCCACTCCCCTTCATTTTTGCGCTCTTTTGCCATAACTCTGGCCATTTGTGCAACGTATACATGATCATGAACCTCACAAGTAGCAAGTAATTGATCCAGTCTCAACTCTCCTAGCTAAGGATACATTCCCTTTAATTCACGCTTTTGAGTATTAGTAACCAGTGTTTTAAGCTCTTCGGGATTTAGCTTACGCAAATACTCAAACTCCTTGAGAAGATCATTCATCGTCTTATTTTTACTTGTCTCGATCTGTGCAAAACGATCAAACGAGTCAAAAGGGCGGTCTGTACCATAGGTTAAAATGATCTTTTTTCGAGAAATACAGTCTGTTTTCTCCCCATGAATTAGGTGTCCAAGTACATCGAATGGACTCCTAGAATGACCCCCTTCGTTGCACATTATCCAATCGCTTGGATAGTTTATGAACCACGCATTGAATATTTGTGGTGTTTTAGTCAAAATGGAAATAGCTTCAGAGTGTTCAAAACGTCTTGTATTTTTTCTTTTTTCGCCAAAATAAATTGTCTTAAATCTTTATCAACACTAGCAAAACCAATCAAAATATTACCTATGGGTGCTCAAAAGTGTTGAAAGAAATTTAAATTAATAGTTTAATATAGATAAGCTACACTAAGCCCTGATTACTAAAGTATTAATCCAATACAAAATCGCTATCAACCGTTAGACGTTTAAATCGTAAACCCGTTGATTGACAAGCGTTAACCCTTTCGAGCTATCTTACAATCATCGGAATCAATCATGTTGGAAAAAGAAGCATGAGTGTGGAAAACTACATCACGATTTAAAGAGAATTTTTAGTCACTTTTGGATTTCCGCAAGAGAAGCAATTTTGACCGCCTCTTATCCCCTTGTTGGGCCGATTATTTGAATAGACGTTTTACCCTCTAAAGTTTTTACCTGTATGCTAACCGAGACACAAAAAACCACAGTATCGCCTGATCAAAATTCTAAGCCTCTTCCAACGCCTAGTAATCCCAAACGGATTCCTTTTGT
>JBLHIB010000103.1:0-12468 GCA_047615865.1 Gammaproteobacteria bacterium | reverse complement strand
AAATTCAAATCATCTATGTCACCCGGCTTCTCTGTGCTTGGTATTTCACCCAAGCAAACCACAATCACATCCGCTTTCTGGCCAGCTTTTACCGCAGCTTGTATATCCATTTGCTCGGAGAGCGAACTCCCTTGAACGTAGTCTATATTGCCTTCTGAACGAGCCAAAAGTGCCTCGTAGATCGTATGTGCTCCCTTGGTATTGTATGAAGTATCCACTCCTTGCCAGGTGTGCGTCCAAGCTCCATTCTGGATGTTCAAAGAATTGGCTGCAGGTCCGCAAACCAGGATATTGGCCGCTTTGTCCAAAGGCAACAAGTTAATTTCATTCTTCAACAAAGTGATAGACTCCTCAGCAGCCGCTTGCGCCGACCGTTTATGATCGTCTGAAGCAAATTTGTCATAAGCCTTAAAATCAGGCATTGGTGCATCCAAAAGTCCCAATTGTTGCTTGACCCATAGAATTCGGCGACAAGACAGATCCAATCTGCTTTCAGCGACATCCCCACTCTTTACCAAGTCAATAAGCGCATGGTTGAATGAATAATCGTTGGGCGTCATGCTCATGTCTATTCCTGCCTCAATCGCAATCTTGACCGCTTCACGCATGTCTTTGGCGATTCGATGGTCTTTGTGCAGTTTGATAATATCCTCCCAATCCGTGATTGCAAGTCCCTTGAAGCCCAATTCATCACGAAGAAGAGTCGTTAGAATTTCATGATTGGCATGCACTGGAATACCGTTGATCTCACCCGAGTTAATCATAACTGTGAGGGCATTGGCTTCAATTGCCTTTTCAAACGTAGGCAAGAAATACTCGCGCATTTGTCGTTCTGGAATCCATGCTGGAGTTCTGTCCTTTCCTGAAAGTGGCGTGCTGTATCCCAAGAAGTGCTTCATGCAAGCAGCTACCTTTTCCGGATTTGACGGGTCATCACCCTGGTATCCTCGGATGGTCGCATCAGTCATGGCTTTCGCCAAATAAACATCTTCGCCGTAAGTTTCGAAAAAACGAGACCAAAGTGGTTGTCTGCCGATGTCCAAGACCGGAGAAAAGTTCCACGGAATGCCAGAAGCACGGCATTCATATGCTGTCACGCTTGCAGCCTCGCCAACCAGTTCCGGGTTCCAAGTTGCAGCCTGACCAATTTGCTGCGGAAACAAAGTAGCATCCACAGTGTAGTTTACTCCGTGAATGGCATCGATTCCATATATGATAGGAATGTTATTGCCTTCTTCGATCGCTTTTGTCTGCAGGGCAGTGATAATCTCCTCCCAATGTTCGCGGGTATATGAATGACCTCCAACATTCAGCACCGAACCAACAAAATAGTGGTTGATAGCCGAATCAAGTTTTACCGAATCCAGGGAATGAGGCTCAACAAGGTTGAATATTTCGCCTTCAGAAATCACATCCAAATTGATCTGAGTCATTTGGCCAACTTTCTCCTCGATTGACATCTTCGCGATTATGGCTTCGATGTCTTGTCCATAATCAAACGCCTTAACGCTCGCAACCTCTTGCTTATCTGATATAGTGCAGGATGAAGCGAGAAATGCGAATGCCATACCAACGATCAAAGCAGATTTACCTTGCGTCATAATGATGATATTTTAATGTCGTCAATAAGGATTTCTCCAGTTCCTTTTCCTTCAAATTGGAACTGTCGGATTTGATCCAGAACAAATTCCTTTTCCTTCAAATTCAACGATTCCATTGGAACACTGATTTCGTTCCACTTTCCAATTTTCAATTTCTTGCCTTCGCTATTGAAAATTTCGGCCTTATGACCTTGGAAGTCATGCAAGTGAATCGTGAATTTTGATTTTAATGAAGGGTTTATGCGAAATGATATTACCGAACTCTCATGGATTCCTCTTACGTTGATCGGATACCAGCCATTCCAGTTCAATCCCCATTTGGCCCATGTGCAGTCTTCACTCGAATACTCCCAGTGGATAACCTTACCTGCAGGTGTGCTTGACTTATCCGCTACTTGAAATTCAAGATCACGGTTAGTCTGTGCCTCAGAATATCTCAACTCTTCCAACACTTGACACTCATTCGATTCATACCCCCAAGCATCTTCACGAAGCTGGCCTTCGGTATAAACAAGCTGATTGGCTTCGCCATGTGGTCGCATCAATTCAACTTTCTCACGCGATTGAGCATATTGTTCTTCGCTGTAATCGATCAAAGTAATTTCATCCATGAAAAACGAGCCCGCTCCTTCCAACTGGAATTGCATTTGCTTGATAGCTTGAATATTTACTTCCTCTTCGAGTATTGGAAAATGCCACAGGGGGACTATTATTTGCTTCCACGTTGTGTCCATTTCCAAACCATCCAAATACATTCCTGCATCGATGAAGTAATAGCTTCCTCCGCTACTGAAATCTTCCAGACAAGCTACTAGGGGAATTGCTTTTGCTGTTTTCTCCTGTGTGCGAACATAAAAAGAAAGGGCTTTTCTGAATCTTTTCTGAGACAGATCAGTTGGTGCCCAGTTAGAAAAACTGTTACCAAAACCTATCCACTCACAGTCGGCTTTGTTCCAATCCAGCTTGACGCTATACTTACCAGAATAAGCATCTTCATTGGTCACTTCAAAATTCCCACAATCTTCTAGTGAATTCCACATCGTTCCCACAGCATCGCTATAAACGACCGCTGGACCTTCTTCGATTATCGGAGGTTCAGCGTACACATCATACAAAGAAGTTTGCTTGAAGTTTACACCACTGCAACTAGTCAAAACTGCTGCACATAATCCTATGAAAATGAGATTTCTCACGGAGTATATGGGGAATTGGTGGTAAAAATCAAGTGATCAACTAGGGCCGAAGAAAAACCATTCTCTGTATTGGCCAGGAAGAATACGTTAATCGCAAGTAACTTCGAAGGTTCAGGGAGTCCATTGCCATTGGTTTCGGCTTGCTGGCCTTCAATATCAAATTGCAGATCACCATAAATAAAACTAATCAAGTCCCACTCATTGCCAGTAGACCAATATTCGTATAAGAATCTATCTTCAGTAGCTTCATCAAATACTCCATCTCCATTTTCGTCCTCATCGAACCAAAATTGAATGAAAGAGTTAGTCGGACCTACGTTCTCCAAAGCTCGAAAGCCCATGTTGAAGAATAGGTTGGTTGCAGAGGATGGCAATCCGAAATTGCCCTCATCAGGCTGAACGTAGATCGATCCTATAGCCCAGTCCCAAGGAACACTTCCCGCAAAACTGTAATGACAATCACCTTTGGCAGCGTCATCATCTCCACAAACAATTCCACCGACAACAGTTGTTTGATTGAAAGGACCCCAATTTATTCCTGATCCATTCTCAAAACTTGTAATCAAGAATCCATCATCTTGCTTCAAGCCTTCTACACTTACCGTATCATAAAGTATGGGAGCGTCTTCTTCATTTGGAAAATGCACTTCCAAGTAACAATCCTCCAAGCCAAAGCCTGGGAAATTATTGGCACCACCGTTCCAAGCTGCATTGTCAACCGACAAAACACGATCAAATCCTGAGATAGTTCGCGTAGCTCCGGTTTCAGCGCCTGTTACATAAATGAACCAATCTGTATTCTTAGAAAGCTCTCCTGAATAATAGACGAGCCCATCATTGGGAAAATCAACCATAGTGCGGTTAATCACAATGTCCTCAACAATAGAGAATGGTCCGAATAGATCATTCAAATTTGGCCCATCGACGATTTCGTCTTCATCCTTTCTACAAGATGTCAGCGCCAATAATACGAGTGAAAAAATAAATATTTGTTTCATAGATCAAAACGATAAACTGAGCAAAAATGTAAATTGAGACATGCCATAATCGGCCATCTGCTCATCGGCGTGAGCTATCTCAAACAATTGGTATTGGGCTGTAACCGAATTGTTTTCATTGAATCGGTAGCGCAATCCACCGGCATAGGTATTTTCCACAAAGTCCAATTCAACAATATCAAAATTCTCTACAGTATTGTATCGGTTGCGTTCATTGACAAAAGCATTGCCGCTCACATTCCACAATTTGGCTCCAAGGAGCAAATCTAATTTTGTCAAAAACTCGACAGACAGACCTAAATCAATCAAGGTGCTGTTCAACTTCGCAGTTTCATATTCTTCTCCTGCACGCGATGAGTTCTCATATCTAACGCCCAATCCGATTTTTATTTCCTTCTTCCACCCAATGATATCATTGAGATAAACATCTGTTCCAGCTTCTGCCAGAATAAAATTCATTTTTTCAGAAGTTCCCGTTCCACGTGATTGTGACAATCGAGCGACTTGAATAAAGCTTCTTCTGAATAGCGCAGTGTCCTCACGAAGTGCTTCAAAATATACTCCTCTCCTATTAGGCGTTGCCAATCCGTAAGGTGTCGTATTGTTATAAGCTGCATTGTAGCTCATCAACTCCTCGGAAATACGAAATGAGTTCTCTGTGTTACCGCTAATTACATCCGCATAACTCATCGGTCTTCCAATGGCATCATTGGTGAACTGCTGATACAAGGCTGGAAATTTCTCGTAATTGATTCTCTTAGTCTGACTGCCAGGCGAACGGAAATCGGCGCCTACATCTTTATAACCAAGCGTCACAGAAAGTCCTTTAGAATCCATTTCCATGACTAAAGCGGCATCATAAAACCAGTCATTCAATTCCTCAGGAGCTCTTGTGTCCGAGTAATTGATGTACTGCGTGCTCGACATACCAGCTTCCGATTTTACACCCAAGTCAATTTCCTCGGCAATCGGGAACATCAGATTCACTTCTGCTGTATGAACGCTATTCTTGTACTGAATACTATCTGGGATCGTTTCTTGAAGATCGAAGACGTTCACACTGTTCAGTCCTACGGACAAATTCTTGCTCTGAATTATGTTCAAACTTCCACCACCAAATAACCTTTCTGGCACCGCAATACCATCCGTTGGACGCTGACGGGTAATGAATCCTTTGACTTGAATTTCTTTTATGAGTTGGGCAAATTCCAATCCGAATCCAACCTGACCTCCTTGCATACGCCACGTATTGTCGTCCATATAGAACATGTCGTAATGCATGATGCTTCTGCGAATGGCAAATACATCTGCTTCGTTGACGATTCCTTCTTCCTGCGTATTGAACAAGGTATAAGGTGTCATTTTAACATCAATATCACCAAGATTGTATCGCACTACTCCACCAGCAATACCATTGAGTGACAGTTGACGAACATTGAACGAAGTTCCTCCTCCCCAAAAACCACCAAGTTCATTTCGGATTCGGAACATGGCAATGATCTCAGTATTCTTCGCTGGGTATAGACTTACGCCCAAATCAACCAGCGTATGGCCATAATTGGCTTTTCTTGTCGTGAGCGTATCTAGCGCCTCGTCAATATCCAAGTCATTGGCAAAGTAATATCCCCTGGCAGCGCCATTGAACTGATACTTCTTTTGCTGACCTACCATTGTGCAGGACACAAAAACCAACGTGATTAAAAGGACTTTGCGAATCATTAAAAGTTGATTTTAATTTCGAATGTTGTTTCATGACCAGCAAACTGATCCAAGACAAAGCTCTTATCTTCAAATTGAAAATAGCGATGTCTTATATAAAGATTGGTGCTTTTAGCCATTTGAAAATCGACACCCAAACCAAGTGCAATCCCTTCTTGGTTGCGTGGCTTTTTCGATGTGATGTCTACCAAAGTGGCATAGCTGGCAATTACTCGCTCGTAACCTCCATAGAGCGCCAATACCAACTTGGGGTGCAGCGTATAGTAGCCTTCAAGCTGATGTGTGTACTGTCTGATGTAGGCATCCTCTGTAAAAACAGTAATTGGAGAAAACTTCGGTTGAACCGAGTTGTATGAACCCAAGTAGAATGCATAAAATGGTCTGCTGAACAACGAGAAGTTGTACTTGAGCTGCAGGTCCATGTTGTTGAAATGCTTTTTATTGATCACATCCCCATTGTCGGTCAAGTCGGTGAGTTCGACTGTTTCGAACACTCCTCGAAACAACACTGAAGTGCGACCATAAGGTCCGACGTTCGATGGAAAAGTCCAGCGCCAAAAGCGAGACATAGTCAATCCGTTGATGGTATGTCCGTAAGTGATCTGACTATTCAAATTCTCGATCTCTCGGGCGAAGCCATTGCCAATTGTAATCGTAAGCTTTTCAATGTTTACGTCGGCATTCAAACTTAAGCCCTGACGGTTGTTGGCCATTTGCCCCATTCCCAACATAGCACTTCCGTTCTGCTGAAGCACTCCGTTTGAGCCAATGACTGCCGTAGCTCCTGCCGCAGCAGAAGGTGCCTCAGCGACAGAGGTATTTACAAATTCAGCATTGTTGTTGACCGCATTCGGACTGATGTGGAAAACGTGCAACTCCAAAGGGAATTTGAGTAATGACTTGTCCAAACGCACTTTTACCGTTGCCATCTCCCCATATCCAGGGTTTTGATTCACGTCACTATAACGTGCAGCTCCCAATTCGGCATCGATCGAAAATTTCTTAAAGCGCAAGTCAAATGCCGCAGTGTATATGTGGTTCTCAATGGCATCTTTGGCCAAAGCATCCGAATACGACTTGCGATTGAATGTGTTCAGACTAATCGTATGCTGTTTGAAGGTTTTGATCAAGCGACCGGCATACACGTTGTTTGGAACCGTGTTGTCAAAAAACTTGATAAATGAATTCGAAGTAGAATCATTGGCCGCATTGACATCTGTAAAAGCTGCACCAGCATTCTGGGTCTTACCATAAATGAAGTTTGCCGACAGTCCCAATGGAAGCTCAGTAAGGTCTACGATGACGCCTTGAACTGCCTGCTGGGCCCAACGTCGGTCTTGAGAAATCGCTCCGTTATTATAGTAGTCTTTGTAGCGACGATCAATTTCCCTGAATTGCGGATCCCAAGGGTTCCTGTCGAATACACTGTAGCGATTGTAGCCCGAGAACGACTTCATCGTCAATCCAGTCATACTATGCCAGTGAATACCACCAGCTTTGATACTCACATTAGCGATCTCGGTTTCGAAGTCGGCATATAGATTGACGCCCAACTGCACGTTGTGGTAGTAGTCAAACTGGCCATTCTTCTCACTCCATACTACCAAGTCGGTCCCAAACAAGGTCTTGGCTGTAGGCCTTCCAGAAATATTGAGCGTAAGCTCGGGCAACTGACTTGCGTCGCCTAGTAGAATTGCACGATCGGTAAGATAGTCTGGCTCTCCGTCAAGGACTTGAAAGGCATACGGATTGGTAAACATGCGGTGCTGCGCATAAAACCTATATTCTCCGCTGATGCTAAATCCTTGAAGAGGCGACGTCTTAACAATAGTGTCTTGTCCGACGGCCAAAAAGGCTAGTGCTAGAGCTAAATATGTGAAGAGAAACTTCAATAGAATAGGGCTTGTTCGATTTGGTAAATTCTAAGCTACACACCCCATTAAAGATAACCTTTCCTTAAACTGGTTATCGGGTGATTAGCAAGAAGATATTGTAATAATGACGCTAAGGTGCGCAATTATATCTAACGAACAAAATAAGAAGCTCTACACTTCGAAGTTAAAGCCGCGACTTTTCAACAAGTTGTACTGCTCCTCATCAAACTTGTAAAGCTTGGCAGGCCTATGACTTACATTCTTTTGAAGCTCTCCCGAATCGGTCAGAAAATTCATCTGAAGAATTTTCTTTCGGAAGTTCCTGATGTCAAGCGTGATGTTCAGAATAGCTTCGTATAGTCCCTGCAACTCTGTAAGTGTGAAACTTGGAGGAAGAAGCTCAAAACCAATTGGCCGAGTTCTCACTGATTTCTGGAGTCGACGTACGCAGGAATCCAAAATCTTGTTGTGGTCAAAAGCCAGTTCTTTCACTGAATTCAGCTTGACCCACTTGGCCTCTGCGGCAAATGACGATGGATTGAGCTCGTAATCACTAATCTTCACCAAAGTATAATAGCCAGTTGTCATTACACGACCTAGCGGGTGACGATTCACAGCTCCGAAAGTCTCTACTTGTTCGAAAAACAAGTTGCTCAAACCAGTAAGTTCTTTGAGTACCCGACTAATGGATGCGTCGAGATCTTCGTCTGGAGCGACAAGATCACCGGGAAGCGCCCAAAACCCGTTGAACGGATCTTCTGCACGTTCAATCAACAGTACCTTGATGTCGGCTCCATCAAATCCAAATACGACACAGTCGATCGAAAAGGCTAGGGTGAAGTATTTCTTTAAATGTTCTTGCAAGACTTGGTCAGTTTTCTCGGGCAAACTTAAAGATTTTGTTTAACGTACAATTAGATCAATACTAAGAATTTATCAAGCTCTTGGCCTAGACAAACTTTACAGCATGAACAGGAAGTATATAGTACTGACTATCAGATGTTTGTGATAACGCCTGTAAGACTCAAGAATCAGGACCGAAATATTCAACCAATCCATCTATGGGCCGCTGTTCTATCCGACCCATTTTCGCGCCAAATGCGGCAACCGCCATTTCCAATTCGGTTTTAAAGTAAAAGGCTACAGATCCAGTGAAATGCACGGGATATTCCCACCAGTTCGCATAACACGATACGTGAATATCTAAAAAGTCCGTAAAACTGTTGATCAAAAGTTGCTTCGTATAATCTTCATCCCGAAAATCTTCGAGGAAAACACACAATGAAGCTAGGTAAACATTGACATTCTCGCCCTGATACACTTTTTCAATTACGCCATCTTTGTCCAGTTTGGAAAAACTAGCGAAGGCCGCAGACACGTCCGCCGGCATCTTTTTGTAGAAGAAATCACGCAACAACTGCTTGCCAATGTAGCTTCCACTCCCCTCGTCCCCAAGAATATGCCCCAAGGCGGGAATTTCTTCACTCACTTCTTCACCATCGAAAATGCACGAATTACTCCCTGTTCCCAAAATACAAGCAATGCCCTTCCCTCCATAGCAAGTTGCAAATGCCGAACCATCCAGATCATGTCGCACGAGGACTTTGGCATTGGGAAACACCATTCGCAATCCTTTTGCTACAACCTCCTTGAGCACATCAGTGCTCGCTCCAGCTCCGAAGAAATAGACCTCAGTAACGGCAGCTGCTCGTCCACTAATCCCATCAATCCCCATTAATGTTTCCCGGATAAAATCCGATGAATGAAAATATGGATTTAAGCCCATCGAATGGCAATCGGCCCTTTCTCCTCCTTGCTCCACAAATGCCCAATCGGCTTTTGTACTTCCACTATCAGCTATTGCTATCATTATGAATTGAGTTTTTTAACCAAATCTGCCAAGCGAGCGGCGTATCCAGCTTCATTATCGTACCAGCCAAAAACCTTGACCATATTTCCAGACACAATGGTCATCCCGCTATCGTATATACATGAATGTGTATTGCCAACTATATCAATGGACACCAAAGGCATTTCCGAATACTCCAATATCCCTTTCATGGGACCATCAGCAGCGGCCTTCATGGCAGCATTGACTTCTTCCAGCGTTACATCGCGGCCCAAGTTAACTACTAAATCGGTAACTGATCCAGCTGGAATTGGAACACGCACTGCTACTCCATCCAACTTACCTGCGAGATGAGGCAGTACTTTAGATACTGCCGAAGCCGCGCCTGTCGTAGTTGGAATAATCGAAACAGCTGCGGCACGCGCTCTGCGCAGATCACTGTGCGGCGCATCTTGAAGATTTTGGTCGCCAGTATAGGCGTGGATCGTAGTGATAAAGCCTTTCTCAACACCAAAAGCTTCATCCAATATTTTAACCATTGGAGCCAGACAGTTCGTCGTACAAGAAGCATTGGAAACGATGGTAGGCTTGGAGTCCAATACCTCATCATTGACACCAAGAACCACGAATGGGATATCTCCTTTCGCAGGCGCCGATATTACCACTCCTTTAGCTCCAGCCAAGAGGTGATCCGATGCCGATTCTTTCGTTCGAAAGCGACCCGTGCATTCCAAGACCACGTCCACTTGCAGGGCTGCCCAAGGCAATTTTGCTGGTTCGCGTTCGCTTATCATGGTGATGCGCTTCCCGTTAACCTCCATCCAGTCGCCCCCAGTGGTTACTGTGCCATCAAACCGACCCTGAGAACTATCTACTGAAAAAAGGTGAGCCAAGGTCTTGTTGTCTCCCAAGTCGTTGATGCCTACAACCTCGACATCAGACATATTTGCCAAATGGCGCATTGTCATTCTCCCTATTCTTCCAAATCCATTAATTGCTACTCGCATGTATGTATTCTCGATAAATTGAAATAATCTTAGAAATCCTAAACTCTTCCTTTGACGGTCGCACTGCAGTAGCAGAAACATCCATGAGCGCTGTGTATACAATCTCATCGTGCACCACATACACCATCTCATTGGTGCGGCCAGCCATCAATCCTTCGACAGCTGCAACTCCCATCCTACTCGCTAGAATCCGGTCACTCGCAGAAGGTGAGCCGCCACGCTGAATATGTCCGAGGATGGTAACCCGCGTTTCAAGATGAGGCAAATGTTTGTCCACTTTATCGGCAACAGCCCTTGCGCCACCATTGGCATCTCCTTCGGCTACAATTACAATGCTGCTCGTTTTACCCTTCGCTCCATTGCGTTCCAAAAGATCAATCAAATCGTCGATGCTCAAGTCTTCCTCGGGCAATAAAATAGCGATGGCTCCAGTAGCAATACCAGCTTTCAGTGCAATAAACCCACTGTCCCGCCCCATCACTTCTATAAAGAAAAGTCGGTTGTGGGAATTGCCGGTATCTCGAATTTTATCTACGGCTTCAACCACAGTATTGGTCGCAGTATCAAATCCCACCGTATAATCTGTTCCAAATAAGTCGTTGTCTATGGTTCCGGGAATTCCGAGAATGGAGATTCCATGTTCTTTATTGAGTAATTCAGCTCCCGCAAATGACCCATTGCCGCCAACAATTACCAAAGCGTCGATTCCATGCGCCTGCAGCTGCTCATAAGCTTTTATCCTTCCCTCGTTTGTTCGGAACTCCTCGCAACTAGAAGATTGTAAAATCGTTCCTCCGCGGTTGATGATTTTGTTTACATCGCGCATTCCCAATGAAGTAATCTCAGCATCGATCATGCCTGCATAACCTCGATGAATGCCACTGCAATTCAAACCAACATGATGACAAGAACGCACAACCGCGCGCACGGCAGCGTTCATATCTGGAGAATCTCCTCCTGATGTGAGTACACCTATATTCTTCACTTTCAAATTCACTCGTTGCAAACTAATTCAAAGGATCGACTCCTTTGATATACTACGAAACTAACTAAAAACCATTGGAAATTATTCCACAAAAGCACATGTGTGACAAAATACATGTTCCCGCGTCTCCATGGAGCAAGGGGCAATGCCTCATTGATTGGGGCGCCTTCCTAAGTTGGTATACAATAAGCCCTTATATTTGTCGCCCCACTGAATTGAAACATATTATCCGATGAAAAAGTATTTAGTCCTCTTCCTTCTCTCAGTAATGATCATCGCTTGTTCAAAGGTTCCTATTACTGGGCGCCGACAAGTAAATCTATTGCCTGAAATGGAAATGATTTCAATGAGTTTGACTGCTTACAGCGAGTTTCTTGGTGCTGCTACGGTTGTGCCAGCATCGAATGATGACGCAGCAATGGTTAAGCGCCTAGGCGCAAATATCAAAACAGCCGTAGAGACATTTTTGGAGCAAGAAGGACAATCTAAGCGCGTTGAAAACTTCGCATGGGAGTTCAATTTGGTAGATGACCCAACGGTTAACGCTTGGTGCATGCCAGGAGGAAAAGTTGTGATCTACACCGGAATATTGGACGTTGCGCAGTCGGAAGAAGGATTGGCCGCAGTGATGGGACATGAGATTGCCCACGCTATTGCCCGTCATGGTAATGAGCGTATGAGTCAGCAATTGCTCATGCAAGCTGGCGGATTCACCTTGGGAGCCTTGACCCAAGAACAACCAGCAGTGGCCCAACAGCTATTTGCTTTGTCCTATGGATTGGGAACACAATTGGGTTCGTTGGCATTTTCAAGAAGTCACGAATCGGAGTCGGACAAAATGGGTTTGATCTTCATGGCCATGGCCGGATACGATCCACATGAAGCACCAAAGTTTTGGGAACGTATGTCGGCAGGCGGCGGCGCTCAGCCACCAGAATTCCTCTCTACACACCCCAACCACGACACCCGTATCAACGACTTGAACGAGTTCATGCCTGAGGCAATGAAGTATTACAAGCCAGCGGGGAATTAATAGAACCCGCAAGTAAGCTCTCCTCTACCCTTCTTGAATAAAAGTAAAGTGCTCTTGATTGAGTGTTTGATGATTGTGCTCTAGGACCCAGACTTTGTTGTTTCGGTCTTTGACTATGATTGTTGTTACTCGTGTGGCGTAGTTTTCACGCTTGACGTTTAGGGCTGATAATTCGCGTTCGACTTCTAATGGGACGCCGGTGCTTGGTA
>JBLHIB010000102.1:0-12681 GCA_047615865.1 Gammaproteobacteria bacterium | reverse complement strand
CACGCCAAATATAGATGGGATTAGAATTGATGGACTCTCCTTTAGTAACTTATGGGTTTATCCTACGTGCTCTCCTACTAGGGCATCAATATTAACCGGTAAATATGGTTATAGAACAGGCGTAAAAAGAGCTGGTGATATCCTACCACAATCAGAAGTCTCTTTGCAAGCATATATTGGCGAACAAACAAGTAATGAGTATGCCTCTGCGATAGTTGGCAAATGGCACTTATCGGGTAATGATCTAACCGCAAATCCGGAATCTTTCGGAATCGATTATTATGCAGGCTTGATAAGGGGTGTAGTGGATGACTATTACCAGTGGCAACTTACAGAGGATGGTGTTGGAAGCTTGCAAAATGAATACACTACAGAAGTGTTTACTGATTTATCTATTGATTGGGTGAATGAACAATCTATGCCATGGTTCTTATGGCTTGCCTACAATGCGCCCCACACACCATTCCATATCCCACCATCTAATATGCACAATCAAGGTGATTTGCCAACATATGTAGATGGGATAGATCCGATTCCTTATTATATGGCAGCTATAGAAGCTATGGACTTTCAAATTGGCAGATTATTGGATAATATTCCTGCCGATGAAGTAGAAAACACGGTAATCATTTTCATCGGAGATAATGGAACACCAAGTCAAGCTGCCCAAAGCCCGTATTCAAGTGCAACAGTCAAAAACACCCTGTATCAAGGAGGAATAAATACTCCGATGTTTATTTCTGGAAGAGGTGTCTCTCGCAATGGAAGTGATAATAATTTAGTAACAAGTACAGATTTATTTTCAACTATTTGTGAAATATCAGGAGTGTCGACAAATGCAATTCACGACAGTAAAAGCTTCAAATCACTATTCACACAATCTTCAGCTATAAGAGAATTTCAATATTCAGAATTGAATAATGGAGTAACTGATAAATGGACAATTAGTAACGGAGATTATAAGCTCATGGTGAATGCTAGCGGAGGGGAGGAAATGTATAACCTTCTGAATGATTCATATGAAGACAATGATTTACTAAATGGAGGTTTAACCTCAATGGAGCAAAATGCTAAAGTAGAGTTAGAGAATGCACTAGATTCTATTCGTAACTAAAAAACCGTCTATAACACTAGGTCTTTGTTCCGTTTCACACCCATTCCTGAAACCACACTATACGATAGCAGCAAAATTCGTCAGAGGTCAACCTCTCTTTTTATGACCCTGCTGGGTAGATCTTTAATTCTTGTCCCGGGCGAATGTTCGCATCAATGTCGTTCCAACGCATGATGTCCTCAGCGGATATCCCGGCAAACTTGCGTGCTATGAGCCAAAGACTCTCGCCCGATTTAACACGGTATGTCTCGAAGTTACTTGTGCTGGGGACAGTTTTCTTAGGCTTCTCTGGAGCTTCAGTCACTTCCTTTTTTGCAGCAGCCGATTTGCCCTTCTTGCCATATATGGTCAAGTCTTGGCCAACATATATCATGTCCCCCCTTAGATTGTTCCATGAACGAATATCAGAAACTCTAACAGCAAATTTCGTTGCAATAACGCCTAAAACATCTCCTTGGCGAACGGTATAGTTAATTTCATCAAATGTGCCTGCAGCAGGAATGCCTGAACTGATTTGCTTGACCTCTTTCTCTTTTGCTGCCGCCAATTCCTCTGCTCGATGACGCTCCCAGGAATAAAGCGAATCTCCCAAGGCCTCAACGACAAGTGCATCTTCCTGCTTCAGGATAAAAGGAACTCCTCTGTACATTCCAGGAACTGTTGTTCCCTTATACACCTCGTTCATTCCCTCTAATTCTTGCCGACTACTTTTGCAAAAATGGACCAAGGCGTCCATACTCACGTCATTTGTGAATACGTAGTTCTGATACTGATTGAGCAAGGCGATATAATCAAACAAAGCATTGTCTGTCTGCAAAGACTTGAACAAACGAGAAGATGTGTAAAATGTCTCAAGTCTGGCTTTCGAGGCGTCATCAAGAACTTCATAGAAGCTCACTCCGGCAGCAGTTGCCTCCCGATTGTATTTTTCAACACGGGAAATGCTCGTCATGAAGGCCAATAGAATTTTTTGCTTGTCGCCTGCATACTTCTTCTCAAGAACAGACAACTGAACCAAAGCTGCATCTGTACTCAAATCGGCCGCGTTGCGTTCATCAATTATCTCATCGACTCGCTGCTTGTATTTTCGAGCTGTGACGAATTCCAATTGCCACAATCCGCTCCTCGTTTTGTTCACATAGCCTGCATTTAAACCGCTTAAAACGACGGGAAGGTATTTGTAGTCTTCATGCAGACCGAGAGACTTCAACTTCTGCTCGAATAGTGGGAAATAAAGATCGGAAAGGGCTTTGATGTGAATGAACTTGTCGCAATCGGCGTTGAGCCATAAGTCGGCGAGGTAATCCGAATAGACAAGAGGAGCGGGGAGGACTAGGTTGAAATCACTTGTGATTGATGAAGGGTCGGCTGACTGGAACTTCGGCGGACATTGCTCTTGCGCAAAGTACTTTGGATGTGCTTTTTCAAAAGATGTACAAAGCCATTGATCCACAGATTCATCCGTAGAGTGTTTCAGGAAATCCAAGTCTTTAACGCTTTGGGCGCTCAATGAAGTTGAAATAGCAAACAAAATAAAAATAAGCAACTGCCTCATACGTCAAAATTAAGGCTCTGTTGTTCAGGAGGAGGCTCTTCCCTAAAAAGTTTTGAACCTTGTTACTCTGCAAAATGCGCAAGAACGGATTCCATAGTTATCGCATACGCTTCTTTGGCCGAATGCTTGTTCTATTTAGGATTGCTAGGTTTTGCAAAGGCATGTTCCGCCTCAAAAAAGTAATATAGACCCCGCGATCTAAGGCAAGCAAGTCTTTTTCAAATCGGGACACGACATCGGCTGTGATCCAACCATCTTTCGAAGCAAATATCCCCAATACGTCGCACTTCAAAGTGCTCAATAGCTCAGTGTCTTTTTCCGACATCCCATAATACATAGCGCATCCCGAATCTTGATACTGAATTCTATTGATGCTTGCAACGACCATCCACCGTCAAAACACCAGCCTATTGAACCCACATCGCGCAGCCCAACATACTTTTTAGCCCCTTTTAGAATCGCACGAATTCGAATCTTGTCGGCACGAATGATATAAACTCGCCCATCTTCTCCTCCCTCGACTGGGAAAATGAAATCGCCCCCCCCTCCGGTTTGAAATGAAAATACACTGACTCATCATGGTCATTTTGAAAGTCTTCATTGCTAGCAAGTGCTACAAATTACTCCGTTGGCCCGCTATCTCAACAATATTGAGCTACAAGCGCAAATTCTGCAGTCAGCATAAATAAGGTCAAGGGTGTCTTCATGTGGAGTATATACCGAAGGAAATCATAGCTCGGCAATAGTGGATCATCTGATATTTCGCTTGGATATGTCTCTTAAGCCTTACGCCAAAGAAGGAAATATTACTACAAGCTAGATCAAGTTTAGGAATTAGATTGCGTTCAAATCTTAAGTTATGAAAGGTATTGTAATCACACAGTTTTTAGAAATGGTTGAAGATCGCCATGGTCTAGAGCTGGCCGATAAGCTGCTGAGTTCAGATGGCTTGAGCACCAATGGTGGATTTACCTCTGTAGGAACTTATCCCCACCAAGATGCTGGCATTCTAATGACTGCCTTTGGCAAAAGCCAGAAGAAAGATATTTCGCAAGTTCTACTTGAGTATGGAAAATTCTTATTTGGACGGTTTGCATCCAATTATCCAAACTTCTTCCATGAAGGACAAGAGTTTTTCGCCTTTCTAGAAAGTGTTGAAACCGTTATTCATCCGCAAGTATTGAAACTTTATCCCGACGCACAGCTGCCTCGGTTTGAAACAGAGGTTATTTCAGATGTCAAGATGAGAATGGTCTACAGGTCCGATCGTAGAATGGGTCCATTTGCCCATGGGCTCATCATTGGCTGCTCCGATTACTTCGATGTAAGCGTTGGTATTCAGTCGCAGGATATAGAAGAAGGGAAGAAAGTTGAATTTATAATCACAAAAATCGATTAATGGATATTGCTGTTCTTCAAAGGATGTTGGAACGAGAGCGCACCGCTCGCCGAGAGGCCGAGCGGCTCCTAGAGGACAAGTCTGAGGCGCTCTATGATGCAAACTTGCGTATGCTTAAACAAAATGCATCGCTTGAATTTGATATCTATGAGCGAACATCTGAAATGCAAAAGGCTATCCATGAGGCCAATCTAGCCAAGGAAGCCGAAAAGGATTTTTTGTCTAAAATCAGCCATGAGATACGCACTCCCATGAATGCCATTATTGGGATGATACATTTGATGTTCGATACAGCTCTGGACGAGGAGCAATTGGATTACATCGATTCTATACATTATTCAGCAAACTTGCTTAAAGGACTGATATCCGACGTGTTGGATATCAGTAAGATCGAATCTGGAACACTGGACTACAATCCAAGAAATATCCATATTCGAGAAATTCTAAAAGCTATTCAGCAAACATTCATTTTCAACCTGAAAGGAAAACCGGTGGAAGTGCTTTTGGTTATAGATGAAAGAATTCCTCAAACTCTCAAAGGAGACGACGTGATCTTGAACCAGATCCTAATGAACTTAGTAGGAAATGCCGCAAAGTTTACCGCGCAAGGATTTATTGAAATTACAGCCACAAGCATTGGTAAGTCGGCAAAAGAAATTGTCGTAGAGATCAGAATTCGTGATTCGGGGATAGGTATTTCGTCAGAGAAATTGGGAAGCATCTTCGACAAGTTCTCACAAGCAGCGGAGAACGTGAATTTCCAATATGCTGGAACCGGCTTAGGATTGACGATTACCAAACAACTTGTGGAGTTGTACAAAGGAAAAATTGAGGTTTCGAGTACGCTCAACGAAGGGACTTGTTTTTGTGTACATCTTCCATTTGAAACTACGACAGAGAAGATTGAAGCTGTGAACGAAAAGAATATCGTTACAGATACACGTTTCGCGTCAGGAAAGATTTTAGTAGCAGAGGACAATCCATTGAATCAGAAATATTTGGGAAAATTACTCAAGAAGTGGAATATGGACTTTGACCTTGCCGAGAATGGAGCGCAGGCTGTTGAAATGGCTCGTGTTCAACAATACCATTTGATACTGATGGATATTCAAATGCCCGAGATGGATGGGTTCAAGGCAACTATACAAATTAGAAATATTGCCAGTTACCAGAATACGCCCATCATTGGTTTGTCTGCTTTCGCTTTCGAATACGATGTTAACGAATCTCTCGCTTCTGGAATGAACGATCATTTGTCAAAGCCTTTTTCACCTGCTCAACTGCGCGATAAGCTTGCTCTGTACATGAGCTCTGGTAGTATTTCTTCCAAAATCGAAAAGCGTGAGTTTGTTTTTGATTCGATCTTGTGCAATCAGATCCTTGATGATTTTTACGAAGGTGATATAGAATACGCGCGGGACATGTTCTCTATTTTCTTGAAGAATATTTCTGATTATATGCACCAACTTGCAACATTGACGGCTGGAAAAGATTGTGAGACGCTCGCGTCTATCCTGCATAAAATAAAGCCTACTTTTCCGATGGTTGGTTTGAGTAATCATTACAAAGAAGTGAGTTTGCTCGAAGAATCAACAAAGAAAGGCGATATAAACGGAGATGAATTTCGCCGTCAAATGACTAATTTCATTGACTCAGTAAATGAAATAGTTCCGATTATAGAATCAGAATTGAAGAGAATGAACGAATACATTGCAAATTAGAATGGTATGATCAAGTGTTTGATAGTAGATGATGAGGAAATGGCGCGCAAGTCTATCGAGCGCCTTTGCGAGCGTATCGAGGATATAGAGATTGTAGGAAGCTGTGAAAGCGCTTTGGATGCTATGGACATGCTCAAGGAGCAAGACATCGACTTGCTCTTTCTAGATATTGAAATGCCTGAATTTAGCGGATTAGACTTGGTGAAAACCGTGGATAGGTTGCCGCTGATTATCTTTACAACGAACAACCTCTCCTATGCTTATGAAGCGTTTCAATTGCAAGTTGTGGATTATATTTCAAAGCCAGTTTCTCTTCCTAGATTGATGCAAGCCATTGAAAAAGTGCGAAAAAGTAGGACTGCGCTTGTTCCTATTTCGGATGCAATCTTTGTGAGAAGCGAGGGACAGTATGTTCGACTAGCATTGGATCAGCTGTTATGGGTAGAAACGGTAGGAGATTATGTGATGTTCAGGACAATCACAGGTAAACACATTGTTCACGGCACGTTGAAAGGCATGGATGAGAAGCTATCTCGTGATACCCGATTCCTTAAAATTCATCGTTCCTACATTGTAAACCTAGAATGCGTGGACAATATCGATGAGACTACTTTAGTAATAGGGGAAAAGGTTATTCCAGTTTCTCGAGCGCATCGTTCAATTCTCATGAAGCGTATATCTCTTATTTAATTAGTACAAGGCAAATGTTATTGCCCATTATTGAAAGAATTGACCCCAAGACCTAGAATTTCTTGAGAAGCTTACCAAAAACCTAAGAATAGCTACCAAAAATCGAAAACTATCGGCCTAGAGCCTAGCGTCAGTGTACATTTGTGATATCAAACGGGATGAACAAATCACTACACGCCATGAAGACTCTTAATACAACAGTCCGATTTTACATTCTCTTTATCATTTTGATGACTCTTTTGTCAGTGTCGGCAAACGCGGCTCCAACATTCGAGATGGATACACATACTCAATTGGTAAGCAGCATTGCACCTGGTTTCTCAGAAGCTGATGTCGATCTTGCTGGTGGGGCCGGAATGGGTTCTATGAATGATGTACTCCCTGAATCGGCTTGGTTATCAAATTCAGAGTATATTTTTCACTTGTTGATCTTGATCATTGCAGGAGGAGCAATAGTAATGAAGTCGGGAACGTCTAGAAACATCTTTATTGGCTAGAGTATCACTAAGGCTAGCAATACAAACAAAACAACAATAAATATATAGTACCAGAAGTCTGGGAACCAAGGAATATACTTAGTGTAGAATGACTTGAATTTATCCAACATAGCAATAAATAAAAGAATAATAAACAATTATTCACTCTGAAGATCATAGCAGTCTTCTGAGACTTACAGGCCGCCTTCGGGTGGTTTGTTGGTTTTAGAAAGTATGTCTTTTTAAGGAGTTAATATGACATAAACACTAATAATCGTAATTACGGCAAGGACGAATTTCTTTACAGTGGGACTCATACTAAACGGCTTTTTTTGATTTCTATCACGGGCGAATGTGACTTCCTATGTAAATATCGTCCTAATCATAGAGCGAGCTGCGCAAGGCACTCCTACTTATGAACCCGCTATGTTTGATAGAGATGTTTGAAGTCAAAGAAAGTCACAACAACGAATCGTTCCATTTTCAAATGGTTCGAGACGGAAGAGTCGTCCTAAAAAGTGGATCTTATGCAGATGCCCGAAGTGCATTCAAAGTATTGGAAGAGACCCAAGCGATGTATGATAGAGGAGGGCTGGGATTTAAGGTGTTTTCGTCAGACAAAGGATACTATCTCGTTCTGCTGACCATGAGTCTCATGGGAATAGCCCGCAGCCTATACTTTGATCAACTAGCCGTTTGCATTAATTTGGCCCACGAAATTTTGAGTATGACCAACCAAGATGGTTTAGTACGTATTATTGAGGATTAATAATTGGCCCGGCAGCTATTCCGCCAAGCCACGTCACCATTGCTTTCCTATCGTCTTCCGACATTCTAGCACCAGCATGAGTCCATGTATATACAAATACAGGCATGCGCTTCAATTCAATCTCTTCCTGCATTTCTTCTAGCGTATCCTTCTTGTCCTCATCGTTCAATGTTCCCCATTCACTGAGATTCAAATGCTCACGGCCATTGTTGATGTGTCCATTCAACCACCAACTCAAAGGCGCAACATTGCTGTACCATGGAAAAGTAGTCTGGTGTGAGTGACAATCATAACATGCATCCTTCAATATGATCGCCATCGGACCCGCCGCATTCGTAACTGCGAAAAAGTCATTTTCTGGTTTCGACTCAGGAAGTGTTTTGTCGATTTGGAAGAACTGCATAGTGATGAAGACTATTAGCAGACCTATATAAATGTATTTCTTCTTAGCTTTCATATTGCCCTCAATTTGGCCGCAAGGTACGAGGTTAGGGAATGGTTTGGTTTACGGTGTGTATGAATCGCAAGGGACAAGGACTAAAAACTTATAGGGTGGTGGATAGTCCACGGATAAAAGCTTACCAGGTGCAAGATAAAAACGAGAATGAAGGCCAAATATGGTCGTTTCATTGTGTGAATTGAATTGCCGAGTACAAAAAAGAGCGGGAATAAGATTGATACAAATCGGGTCATGGATAAGACCGAGCCCGAGCACAAGGGGAGCAGCAGGCTCACCACAATCAACACATTGAGGCTAAGTGGCAATTTCTTCCGATTCCAAAAAGCATAAACAATCACTCCAATAGTAAAGATAGAGTTGAATTGCGTGGCCAAATCTCCACGATTGAAAAATGAGACTAGTGGAAAGGATAATTCCCGGTACCAGCCGTCTTGAGCAATGCTAAAAGCAAAGAAATAGCCCGTCATGTGCAATTGGTAGAATCCATAAATGACAAAGGCCACTGGAGCGCTGACAAAAGCAACAGACTTCCCGATATTCTTAAAAGTGAGTAACTCTTGCCACTGGATCTTTATGTTTGCAATTATACCTTGTCGCTCTAAATGATAGAGGTAGAGCGGAAGCAAAATAACGATGCCATTCGGGCGCAAGAGTGTGAGCGGAATGAGACACAGGGCCAGCAGGAAGTATTTCCGGTGATGGATACTCAAAAAGCTCAAGATTGTGAATGTAAAGAACAGTGCTTCAGTGTAATACATCGAAAAGTAGAAAGAAAAGGGAAAGCAGAAAAGGAGTAGAGTGCTTGTGAATGCTTTAGCGCTGTTCTCGAAATATGCGAGCGAAAACCAATACATCCCCAAAATAGCCAATATTGAGAATACCAGACTCCACAGCAATGCGCTGTGGTTGTAGTTCAGTTTCAAACTGTCCATCGTAAATGCATTGAGCGCCGGGTAGAATGGAAAAAAGGCCCATTCACTTTGCTTAAAATCAGGTCCTTCAGAATACCCTAGATCTCTTTTAGTGTAAACTTTGGGATATCCTTTCTCGGCAATGCTCTTGTACCAGTACGCATCATTCTTCTTTACGATAGTAATATAACTGCGGTATGGAGTTTTGTCGGCGAAATCAGGATTGGAAATCATAGGAATGAGCAAGTAAACCAGCTTGATTCCCAGGATGAATGCAATAAGAAGAATGATGTGCTTTCCCATCGATGAGCTATTTACTACATTTAACTCCATTCCTTGTCTTCATTTGAACCTCGAGAAACATTTGCCTTTAGGCTAAAAAGAAGACCCGTGAAATGCTGTGCTAACTTTCAGAACTATTCCACTCTCGCTTGATGCTCCAAGCCTCTGGCTTCTCGGAAAAACCAGCCTTTGTCAATGGCCAAACCTCCTTGAAGACCTCGCTATGTCGGTAGTTTTCCAGATAATCAGCGTCTTCCCAATGCGAGTAAGTGAAGAATATGTTCGGATTGTTCACATCCCGCAAAAGCTCCAGATGCATGCATCCTTCAGATCCTCGAATGTGCTCTTTGTATTTATCAAAGACCTGCGTAAACTCATCCACAAACTCGGGACGGAAGGTCATTTTAACGATTCTGATTAGCATTGAATTCTATTCTTACGATGTCATTAATTTTGAGTCCGAAAAGCGAGTTTGCACCTCCGCCGCTTCCAGGAGCGCCCTTATTGATGGCTATTTCCAAGAATCCAGAATGGGTGAACAAGGCGACGCCCATGCCATCTGGCACGTCGCTGTATTGGTTGTGAATCTTTCGGATGTCCAGACTAGCCTTGCGGAACATGATCGCAAAATCACGCCCTTTGCCAACTTCCTTGAATAAAGCTCGTGAAATATTGGTGATTACGTTGCCATAAACGTCAATGTGGATCACACTGCCTTTTATCACGCTTTCCTCAACAACCGCCCTGAAATTAGAGAGATCCTTGAGCGATTCAATACGCTTCCCAATTACTTCAGGAGTTCCTCCACGTGCTAGGTGAGCAGCAGCTTTTACAAAAAGGTTCTTAACAGGAAAGGTGCTGTCATCCGTGTCTTGCGTGACGTTGAGCTCAAACTTATTGTCGGGAACATGGTCAAACAAAAGCGAGTACAAACCATCATCTCCTCCAATGAAGAAGTGCTCTTTGTGTTCGATAATTACATGTCGGGTATCTGCAGTAAGCTCGGAATTCACTCCGATGATGTGAATGGTCCCTTTTGGGAATTCTTGCCAGCAACCACGCAAAATATAGGCCGCCTGACGGGTGTCAAACGCGCCAATGTGATGCGAGATATCAACAATTTGAATATCCGGCACCTGACGATACAACGCTCCTTTGACCGCAGCGACGTAGTAGTCTTTGGTTCCTAAATCTGATGTAAGGGTAATTACTCTCATCAACTGACTTCACTCGTGTTTATGCAAACAGATTATTCTTTTCTTTGTGTAAAATTAATCAATATGGAGAGGCGGCTTCAAGCAGCCTCACTCAGTTTTCAACACGTAAAGCGTAACACTTGCAAGAGAAGGAGATTCAAGTTCCAATTGCCGATCCCCGAGACCTCTACGGCTCCAACGATCAGCGCCTAGCTATTATCAAAAAACACTTCGCCAAACTTCGTATTGTGGCAAGGGGAAACGTCATCAAAGTGGCGGGAGATCCTGCTGAAATAGAACAGTTTGAAGGCAAGTTTTCCGAACTTATAGCTCACCTCGAAAGCTTCAATGCGATCGATGATCACCAGTTATTGAACATTCTTCAATCCGGTGTGCCCACTACTTTTCGAGCCGATCAAGCCGAGATTTTGGTTTATGGTCCGGCTGGAATGCAAGTTCGAGCGCGAACGGAAAACCAACAAATCATCGTGGACAAAGCGAAGGTGAATGATATGGTTTTTGCTGTGGGACCTGCGGGAACCGGTAAGACATATACTGCTGTAGCTTTAGCTGTTCAAGCGCTTAAGAACAAGGAGGTCAAACGAATTATCCTTACCCGGCCCGCAGTGGAAGCAGGAGAGAACTTGGGATTTCTACCCGGCGACTTGAAGGAGAAACTCGATCCTTACTTGCAGCCGCTTTACGACGCCCTCCAGGATATGGTGCACTACGACAAGTTGGCCGACTGGATGGAAAAAGGTACAATCCAGATAGCTCCATTGGCATTTATGCGCGGACGAACCCTAGATAAGGCCTTTGTGATCCTTGATGAGGCACAAAACACCACGATTCCTCAGATGAAGATGTTCCTTACGCGAATGGGCTCTTCAGCCAAATTTGTGATTACAGGAGATGAGTCGCAAGTTGATCTTCCTAATCGTCAGCCTAGTGGGCTGGTGAAAGCTGTCAAGTTGCTAAGCGACACAGAAGGTATTGCTATTGTGAGGTTGGATGGACGAGACGTAATTCGCCACCGATTGGTGAAAAAGGTCATTACAGCCTTCGAAATTGATGAAAGAGGCAATTCTTACTAGAAAAACTGATGCAATTTATGCGACGGCTTCTTCGGAGTTGCGTTCCTTTGCATTTCATTCAATAAGCTCATGAAAACGCTTGACAATACCAATTTAACCCTACCAGGACAGAAGAATGTCTACCATGGCAAGGTGCGCGATGTTTATACGCTTGACAACGATTTACTTGTGATGGTCGCTACAGACCGGATTTCGGCTTTTGATGTCGTTCTTCCGCGTGGAATTCCTTTCAAAGGACAGGTGCTCAATCAATTGGCTGGTATGTTCTTGGATGCGACGGCCGATATCGTTCCAAATTGGAAAATAGCAACTCCAGATCCCAATGTTACTGCGGGCCATGCTTGCGAGACTTTTCGTGTGGAAATGGTCATCCGCGGATACCTTACAGGCCATGCGTGGCGCACGTATAAGAGCGGTGAGCGAGTTCTATGTGGTATCACGATGCCCGACGGAATGAAGGAACATGACAAATTTCCTGAGCCTATCATCACGCCAGCGACAAAGGCCGATGAGGGACATGATGAAGATATTAGCCGCGAGGATATCCTAGCGAATGGCGTGGTTCCTGAAAAGTACTACGTACAGTTGGAGAATTACACGCGCAAGTTGTTCAAACGTGGTACTGAGATCGCTGCTGAGCGCGGATTGATCTTGGTCGACACCAAATATGAGTTTGGAGTAAAAGACGGGAAGGTGTACTTGATCGACGAGATCCACACACCTGATTCTTCTAGATATTTTTACTCAGAAGGCTACCAAAAACGTCAGGACAACGGAGAAGAGCAAAAGCAACTTTCCAAGGAGTTTGTCCGCGAATGGCTTATGGAGAAAGGATTTATGGGCAAGGAAGGACAGCAAGTTCCGGAGATGACCGATGAATTTGTAGACCTTGTGAGCAAGAGGTACATCGAACTTTTTGAGATCGTTTCAGGCACTACTTTTACGCCTGATACAAGTGAAGATCCTGAGTCACGAGTACATAAGAATATTGTAAACTACATGGCACTTTAGTGT
>JBLHIB010000101.1:0-13035 GCA_047615865.1 Gammaproteobacteria bacterium | reverse complement strand
TTGCCTCCTGTGAGGACTTCGTAAACCGTCTTTTCAGGATCGATATCGGCATGTCGTTGATCAACATAGCCAATCTTTACTGTCTGACCAATCTCAACATCACCTCCGTCTGGCTGTTCTTCACCCATGATCATCTTGAACATGGTCGTCTTTCCGGCACCGTTTGGTCCAATCACACCGACAATACCCGCTTGAGGCAATTTGAACGATAGATCCTCCACCAATAATTTATCTCCGAATGATTTCTGAACGTGGTTGAAATTAATCACATCGGTTCCCAAACGAGGTCCGTTAGGAATAGCCAGTCGCACGCGTACTTCTTTCTCTTTCGTATCAGAAGCCATCAGGCTGTCGTAATTTGATAGTCGAGCCTTGTTCTTGGCTCGCCGACCTTTTGGACTCATGCGAGACCACTCAAGCTCTCGCTCAAGTTCTTTCTGTCTCTTAGACTCCGTTTTGTCCTCAGCGGCCATACGCTTCGATTTCTGCTCCAACCACGAAGTGTAGTTTCCTTTCCAAGGAATCCCCTCCCCTCTATCCAGCTCCAAAATCCATCCCGAAACATTGTCCAAGAAGTATCTATCGTGAGTTACACAGATCACAGTTCCTTTGTATTGCTCCAAATGCTGCTCCAACCAATCCACAGACTCGGCGTCCAAGTGGTTAGTAGGCTCATCCAATAGCAAAACGTCTGGTTGCTTGAGAAGTAGTCGGCACAATGCAACTCTTCTTCTCTCTCCGCCGGACAGCTGACTGATCTTCTGATCTTCAGGCGGACAGCGCAGGGCGTCCATTGCGATGTCAAGCTTCGTATCAAGCTCCCATCCATCTAAAGCCTCAATCTTGTCCTGAACTTTGGCTTGACGATCCATCAATGCCTCCATTTTAGAAGGGTCGTTCATGATTTCCTCATCCATGAAGGAGTTGTTGATCTCCTCGTACTCTTTGAGCACATCCACGACCTCTTGAGTTCCTTCTTCAACGATCTCGCGCACAGTCTTCTCCTCATCAAGATCTGGCTCTTGCGGCAAATAACCAACAGAATAGCCATCTTTCCATACAACATCACCGTTGGTAGGTTCAACGATCCCAGCGATGATCTTCATCACTGTAGACTTACCAGAGCCGTTAAGACCTATAATACCAATCTTGGCACCATAGAAGAATGAGAGGTAAATATTTTTAAGAATATCTTTTCCTTTGGGTGTGGTGTGATTCACCTTCACCATCGAAAAAATCACTTTATCATCAGACATATCAATAGGATTTGAACTAGCAAATTTAGGAAGAACGCAGGAAATAATGGCATAAACTGCAGCTTCATTCTGAACACTAAATTTACTGAAGACAGCCAACTTTCAATGAGAAATCTCCAATCTAACAAGGCCCAGATGATGCCCGAAATGTAATGCATGGGGTCTATCTTATCATCCAAAGAGGAGGTCGCATTGTTGGCCCGATGGGAAATTGTAAGCACAAAATCTTCTTCCTAGAGACTTTCAAGCAAATATAACCAGTGACCATGAAGCAAATCCTATAAGTTAAGCGCCAAATTTATAGGCCCCGGACTATCCGGCAATTCGGCCCAAGCAGTTTCGTTGTATGGCAGAATATTGGAATTGTCTCCGATGAGCGCAAGTTTGAAGCATGCGATGCCCTTCAAGTGTGAATCGGCGAAATGGCATCTTACTCAATCTTAAAAGCTATTTCCGGAATAGCCTCCAATTGCGTCATGAGTTCTCGCGATAAATCTACGCGCATGGTTTTGGACGGCATAGTTAACTCGGCATCAATGCTCATTACTTTGAATCTGACTTTGCATTTGCCCTCGTGGCTAGCTAAAATCTCCTTCATGCTCTCGGTAAAAGTCTCGTCGATGTCCGACAAGTTCAATTCAATGACCAAGTGCTTGGTGAACTTATCTCGAATATCAGACAACAGCTCTACAGTGTGAATCTTGAACTCAATATCCGTTGGATCTTTGGCATATCGCTTGGGCTGGACTCGGCCTTTGAGATAAATGAACCAACCTTCCACTAAATAATCCTTGAACTTGATGTACTCATCGCCGAACAAAAAGAAACGCGAAGACTCGTCATAATCCTCAAGAGTAATCATTCCGAAAGGTCGGCCAGTTTTTGTCATCCGGTGGGCGGCCTCTGTAATCATACCCGCAAGCGAGATTTCTTTGTTATTGAACTTCTCTAAGTTGTTGATATTCTTCACTCCACCGGGCGTACAAAAGCTGTCAATTTCCAACTTGTAATCGTCCAAGGGGTGCCCAGAGATGTAGATCCCTACAACTTCCTTCTCTTTGGAGAGTTTTTCCAAAGTCCCCCATTCTTCGGCCATAGGAATAGCAGGCTCCAATATTTCGGCATCGCTATCTCCTCCAAATAAAGACTGTTGAGAGGAATTCTCGCTCTCTTTGTGCGCATGCCCGTAGCGAACCAAGATTTCCAAGAAGGGATTTCCCTTAGCATCGGGAGCCAAATACCGCGCCCTCGAAATTTGTGAAAACTCATCGAATGCTCCGGCATAAGCCAAACTCTCCAGCACACGTTTATTGGTCGTTCGTAAATCGATTCGGCGCACAAGATCAAATACAGACTTGAATACTCCATTGTGACGCTCTTCGATCATAGAGATTACAGCGCCCTCTCCTACTCCTTTGATAGCGGCCATTCCGCAGCGAATAGCTCCGGCTTCATTGACGGCAAACTTGGCCATCGACTCGTTTACACTTGGCCCAAGAACTTCGATACCCATGCGCCTGCACTCCTCCATAAAGAAGGTCAGCTGCTTGATATCATTCATGTTATGGCTCAAAACTGCGGCCATGTACTCGGCTGGATAGTGCGCTTTTAGATAGGCTGTTTGATAGGCAATCCAGGCATAGCAAGTCGAGTGAGACTTGTTAAAAGCATAACTAGCAAATGCCTCCCAATCCTTCCATATCTTCTGCACAACGACTTTTGGATGTCCGTTGGCCAAGCACCCTTCAACAAACTTGGGAAAGAGCTCATCAATTATACTCTTCTTCTTCTTACCCATACCCTTTCGGAGCATGTCGGCTTCACCCTTGGTAAAATTCCCCAGCTTTTGAGACAAGAGCATCACTTGCTCCTGATACACAGTAATTCCGTACGTTTCTCCCAGATATTCCTCACATTCTGGCAAGTCGAAGACAATGTCATCAATACCGTGTTTCCTGCGAATAAACGATGGGATATACTCCAACGGACCTGGTCGGTAAAGCGCATTCATCGCAATCAAATCGGCGAAGACTGTAGGCTTTAGTTCCTTCATGTACTTCTGCATTCCGGCAGACTCGTACTGAAATATACCAACTGTTTCTCCTCTTTGGAACAACTCATATGTTGCTACGTCGTCAAGTGGAAAAGTATCTGGATCTAGAAGGACGTCGTGTTTTTCTTTGACCAGTTTGACTGTCTCCTTGATCAGCGTGAGCGTTTTCAGTCCGAGGAAGTCCATTTTGAGCAAACCAGCAGTCTCAACCACTGAGTTATCAAATTGGGTGCACCACATATTGCTGTCTTTGGCCGTGGCCACGGGGACATAGTTTGTGATGTCACTTGGAGTGATGATAACTCCACAAGCGTGAATTCCTGTATTTCTGACGGTACCTTCGTTGGTGATCGCCATATTAATTACGCGAGATTCAGCGTCGTTGCCTTTTCGAATATCCAAAAGGGCTTTGGCTTTCACCAAATCATCCGGGCTAGTCTTAAATGCTTCTGCAAGTTGTTGCTCGTTGAACCCAAATAGTTTCTTGAGTTTGACATCTGGCACAAGCTTGGCCATTCGATCTGTATCGGCCAATGGGAGCTCCATTACACGGCCTGTGTCGCGGATACTAGACTTCGCAGCCATTGTGCCGTAGGTAATGATCTGTGCGACTTGATTCTCCCCGTACTTATCAATCACATACTGGATAACCTTATCTCGGCCTTCGTCATCGAAGTCAATATCAATATCGGGAAGTGATATACGCTCTGGGTTCAAGAAACGCTCAAAAAGCAGGTCGTACTTGATCGGATCGATATTGGTGATTTTCGTGCAATACGCAACCGCCGATCCTGCAGCAGATCCACGCCCAGGTCCTACTGAAACTCCGCGCTCTCGAGCGACCTTGCAAAAATCCCAAACAATGAGGAAGTAACCAGGATATCCCGTATTGGCTATAGTAGCCAACTCAAAGTCAAGTCGTTCTTCAATCTCTGGCGTGATTTCGGGGTATCTTTCTTTTGCTCCTTCGTAGGTCAGATAGCGCAAATAGGCGTTCTCCCCTCTTTTGCCGCCGTCCTCTTCGTCTTCTGCATGGACAAACTGCTCAGGGATGTCAAATGCTGGCAGAAGGACCTCTCTGGCCAGTTTATAGCCTTCAACCTTGTCGAGGACATCTTGAATATTCAATATAGCCTTCGGCAAATCGGCAAACAGCTTCTTCATCTCATCGCTAGACTTGATGTAATACTCGCTGTTTGGAAAACCGAAACGGAATTCACGACCGCGCTTTCCAATGTACTTTTTCGGTTTATTCACAGACTCGGCATCACGTACGCAGAGCAAGATATCGTGAGCTTCGGAATCCGTCTTTTTGCTGTAATACGAGTTGTTTGCAGCGACATACTTGACGTCGTGCTTCTGAGCAAGTCTAAGGAGCGCATTGTTTATTACCGCCTCTTCTTCCAGTCCGTGCCGACAAATCTCAATGTAGAAATCGTCGCCAAAATTTTCTTTCCACCACAACAAGCGCTCTTCGGCCTGCATTTCGCCAACGTTGAGGATTAGAGAGGGCATTTCTCCCCAAAGTCCACCTGAAAGCACGATGAGGTCTTCTTTGAACTCCAAAAGCAATTCCCTGTCTATCCTAGGAACGTAGTAAAATCCATCGGTATAGGCGTGAGAGGCCAGTTTGGCAAGGTTGTGGTATCCGTTTTTGTTCTTCGCGAGTACTACGGTTTGGTAGCCATCGTCCTTTCCTGAACGATCCAAACGGTCTTTGCAGAGATTGAACTCACAACCAAGAATTGGAATGATATCTTCTTTCAATGCTTCTGCAACAAAATGGAAGGCCCCCATCATGTTGGCATGATCTGTAATCGCAATCGCAGGTTGATCGAGGGCTTTGGCCGTAGCCACTAGCTGACCGGTAGTCGAGGACGCTTGCAAGATCGAATATTGGCTGTGGCAGTGCAGGTGAACAAAAGTCGCCGCCTTCATAGCCGCCATATCACTTGCGTCGGCAGGTATCTGCACGTTTTCGGCTACCTTTTCTTCTGTCTGAGAAAAGTTGGCCTTTTCCAACTTCGGAGCTTCATATACGAGGTTCTCAGGATCCGTAATCTCAACGGGAACAACCACCCTGTGGTTTACTAAACCAAAGAAACAACGAGCTGTGGCATCTACGTCATACGCCGCATCGTGAGCATCTTCAAATGCATGTCCAAACAGTTTTGTGTAAAGTTCGGTGAGTGTTGGCCATTTGAACTTTCCTCCCCGTCCGCCTGGCAGCGCGCAGAACTCCGTAGAAACATCCTTGGTGTCGATGGCTTCTAAGTCGTGCATTGCAGTGGCTATTCCTGCACGATGGAGCTCACTACCCATCACGCCTAGGTCGAAACCAATATTATGTCCTACGGCATACTTGGCCTTTGTCATATCGGCCTCGAAAGCTTCCAATACCTCGACGATATCAAGACCGTCAGCCACTGCACGGTCGTGCGAGATCCCGTGAATTTTCGTTGCAGAATATGGAATCTCAAAGCCGTCCGGACGAACCAACATGTTATTGTTGACTAGAAGCTTTCCCTCGTGGTCATGAATTTGCCACGCGATTTGAACCAAGCGTGCAGTTGACCAGGCGTCCAAATTGGTGTGGTCGGCGTCTCGGACTTTGGGAAATCCCGTGGTTTCGGTATCAAATATTAGAAACATCTCTTCTTCTCAAATTCATTCGTCCTTGATCTCAATACTGAATTAATACTTCAATAAAGATACAGAAGGATCTGACTAACAACAATATATAATGTATTCATGACACAATGTCACGCACCTATCTCATGTGCTTTGAGCTGTTATACATGGCTCTTCGACTCAGAAAAAGTGTATTTCAAAAATAGGGTTTAAGCCAATGCTAACCACGCTTTGTTAGCAGATTGTGAGTATAAAATATCGGTCACATTCTTACCTTCGCCTCATGCCCTTTGACGAGGATTTCTAGAAAATATGCGCCGACATAAAGGCAATGGATGCCGAAGCAGATAAAGGCCCGATGATGACCGCGCCTAGTTTGCGTAAAAAAGGTAATATTTTCTCCTTTCACCGCAGGAAACAAATGACATTCAGACTGTGCAAAGGCTTCAATGAAGAGCTGGTTCACTATCCCTACCACATACAGCGAAACGTGTCCTTTACTGACCAAACAGCCTACAAAGAGCTCAAATAGAAACGACAATGAACGAGATGCAGAAAAGTCAGATAGATCAAACAAGGGTTTTGGTAGAGAGCATGTTTTCGGGCGAAGGCACGGGCCATGATTGGTGGCACATAGTGCGTGTCCGAAATATGGCGATAACCATTGCTGAAGAAGAAAAGGCCGATATGTTTGTCACAGAGATGGGCGCCTACCTCCATGATATAGCCGATCACAAGTTTCATAACGGAGACGATACTGCAGGGCCAAAAAAAGCTCGGGAATGGCTGGATAGTATACATTTACCGCAAGAGCAACTCGAAGCTATAGTGAGCATCGTCGATCAAGTAACCTTCAAGGGCGCTGGCGTAGAAACCAAAGCTATGAGTATTGAAGCTCAATGTGTGCAGGATGCCGACCGATTGGATGCGCTTGGTGCAGTGGGTATCGCGCGCACTTTTGCCTATGGTGGTTCTAAGAATCGGGAAATTTACAATCCTGCTATCCCCCCAGTGATGCACGACTCGTTTGAAGCCTACAAATCAAGTATTGCTCCTACTATCAACCATTTTTACGAGAAATTATTACTCCTCAAAGACTTGATGAACACTGCAACTGGCCGACGTTTGGGCGAAGCTCGCCATCAATTCATGGTGCAGTACCTAGAACAGTTTTATTCGGAATGGGCAGGTAAATCTTGATCTTGAGGCACATCGTGGAATCCTGTGCTTAACATCGACTCTTCTGCCTGCGCGTCGATTCTGAAGTAGAATGCGGTTGGTACACGAACACCATCCACACTGCGCGGACCTTGCATATCGCATTGCAAATTGTAAAAAAGCAGCTGTCCATCGGCCTCTTCTTGAACGGTGAAGAAATCTTGAGCAAACCAGCGCATGGCCTCACCGAGCTCAGGACCAACTTGATCGAGCAAGGAGTTTTGAATAGGAAACGACTCAAAATCCTTCCCCTCCATTAGTTCCGAATATTTGGCCAAATAAAGTTTGTCATCATCGTGTGCTAGACAATACCATTCGCTAATACCTGCAGCAATCGGAATCGAACGGATAGCCGTGTATGCGATTTGTTTTTCCTTGAGTTCGGCCTTGACGAAATCTTCGACTTTAGATTTCACTCCGAGTCCAGCAAACAGATACATCGTGCTCAACACCAATCCCATGGCATTGAATTGCCAGCTTGTCTTGTTTCTCTTGCGCATTCCAACGGCAACACTCACACCAGTAATAAGCAACAAAGTATAGGCTGGATCAACAATGCAGACACTATCAAAACTTACACGCTCATTGGAAAAGGGCAAGAACAACTGCGTACCATAAGAAGTAAATGCATCCAATAGCATATGGGTGACAAGCGCGAGCCATGAAAAAATGAATAATCGAGTATTCGTAAGCGCTGCGGTCGTTTTCATTTGCTTGAAAAGCCAAACAAAAAATAGGGCACCAATAAATGAAAAGAGAATGGAATGACTAAATCCGCGGTGAACAGCCAGACTTTGAATATCATCAAAAAAAGGCAATAGGATCACATCCAGGTCGGGCACTGTAGCAACTAAAGCACCATAAAGAGCCCCTTTGCTCCCAATTTTCTTACCTAGGGTAGCCTCTCCGATTGCTGCACCTAGAGCGGCTTGTGTAACGCTATCCATAGCGGCAAAGGTGAGAAAGAGATCCGGTTCATTAACTGACTTTAATTACAAACGTCACCAAAAAGACCAAGGAAGAGTAATAAATCATTGACATCCACGATGCCATCATAATTGAGATCGGCAGGACATGAATTGGCGGGATACAAGCACGAACCATCGTCACAACCTGCCTCTGGCTCATATGTTGCCGCATTTAAATCTGTACAACCTGGATAAGTACACAGCGAACTATCTTCTGAATCGGCCGTTGAGTCGTAATTGCACGCCTCCATATCCATGCATCCAGGAGCATTTTCCAATACATAAATTTGTTGGTTCGCGGGAACGTCTAACAGAGTTGTTACAAGACCATTGGGCCAGGTGACAATAACAGAATCAGCCTGTGTATTCGAACCCATACCGAAATACTGAATAAATGAATTCTGTGACGAGAAGCCTTCTCCGCAGCCTACGCGACGCGTTTGAGTCACTCCACCGGCAACCACTTCGACCACCGCTCCAAGAGCTTGAGAATTGGACACTACACCTTCCAGATCGAAAGATAAATAGTTATTTCCAGAGAAATTATTCTGCCAAACCATATTCGTGAAACTCTGCGAGCAGCTCTTGGCTATATCTACTTGACCGTCGTTGTTGTAATCACCAATTGCACTTCCTGTGCTATAATGCAAGTCGTTCCCAAAGCCCCAAGCCGCATTGGAATTCATGAATAACGTTCCACCGCTTGTGTTCTCCAGCAAGTAGTTTCCATAGGGTGAGTTGCTTACCCCGCATACGTACAGGTCCAGATCCATGTCGTTATCACCATCAACAAACAAGGCGCCCCATGTGAAGCTTCCGAGAACAGTCCCGACAACTCCGGCCTCTTCTGCAAAAGTCTCATCTCCTAGATTCCGATACATCGAATTGCCATTGGTATCCGATACGTATAAGTCCATCCACCCATCATTGTTGTAATCGCCCACTGTGCAAGTCATGGTATTGTTTTCGACATCGGTATTGCTCGAAGCCGAAATATTGGCAAATGTGCCGTCTCCGTTATTTCTAAGGAGAAGGTTTCCAGCGTCAAAATCCTGCCCAACATATATATCCTCAAAGCCATCGTTGTTCATATCGAGGGTAGCCATCCCCAACACGCTGCTCCCCAGTCCGCCTAGTCCAGCTGCCATTGTCACGTCCTCGAACATGTCGCCTCCTAGGTTGTGATACAAGGTTATTGAGCCAACCAAGTGACCAGTTCGATGCGAAATGCACAAATCTGGAAGAGCATCTTCATCGTAGTCCAACCAACTAGCACAAAAAGACTGCGCAAAAGGGTCATTAAAGCCACAAGTAGCCGTAATCTCTGTTAGAGCTAGGGCCCCGTCATTTCTATAAAGCCGGTTAATTCCGTCTATTGCCAAGTATAGATCTAGGTCATTATCATTGTCATAATCAACCCAAAGAACTTGCTTCACTTCGTCTGAAATATTGACCAGAGGTATGATCTCATCATAGCCCATTCCATTGTTAACCAAAAAGTGCACTGAGTCACCGTTTCCGGAAGCAAACGTGAGATCCTCCAATCCATCCTGGTTGAAATCGACAAAACTCACTCCACCACCATACTCGCCACTGCCATAGCCAAAATCAATACCAAGCACAGATGATATATCGGCAAATTGAGCATGCGACGCACTAGTCATTGCAAGAAAGAAAATGAGGGTAGTAATTCGCTTCATAGTATTTTAATCTACTTCGAAAGTTACAAAGGATTATCTGCGCTCTACCCTGTACTTCGGTTTTATCCCGTCAATCTTGTATGTTCAGCCTTCGGCAAATGTATTTGCTCACTCGAATGGGCATTTGCCGGAGGCTATAGAGCACAAACAACCCACTTTTGATTCATTAAAATGACAGACGATTGCACCTTCTCATGTGAGAAAATGTCTGATAATTGCACAGCGCGCGGCCCAGCTATAACCTTTGACTAACAAATGCGTACTAATCCATGTATCAATAAAAAACACTCAATGAAGAATCTGATTGTGAGCATGGAAAAGCTCCCAACGGAAATTCTCTCCATGATCGAAGAGTCTTACCCTGATGGGTATGATCACGCCACATTTGACCTGAGAATTCCAACTCAAAACGAGGTGTACACCGCACTAAGAATGGTTACGCCAACAGTGAATTACATTATCAAACTCGCCAAAAAGAAGATTGATAGATCTGAACAACATCACAGAGCAATTTTGGAATAAGCGAACGAAACTTGAATAGAAATCCCGCCCTTGAGCGGGATTTTTTTATTTTCGAGGATTCAATTAAGAACATCAAGATTATGAGCGAAGCTTTGACAGGTATTCCCAATGTAGATTTAGCAGACTTCCTTAGCGGGGACCCAGAACGTAAATCACAGTTCGTTAGCAAGTTAGGTACTGCTTACGAAGGGATTGGGTTCGTCGCGGTGCGCAATCATTTGATGGATGAGGCAACTCAAAACGAACTTTACGCGCAAGTGCAGGCTTTTTTCGAATTGCCACTGGAAACGAAGTCGAGCTACGAAATTCCGGGATTAGCTGGTCAGCGAGGCTATGTTTCTTTTGGAAAAGAACACGCCAAAAACAGTAAAGTCGCCGACTTAAAAGAATTCTGGCATTTCGGTCAGTATGTTGAGGACAATGACCCGATTGGGAAGCAATATCCTGAAAATGTGGACGTCGCTGAGCTTTCAGGCTTCAATAATGTGGGAAAAAAGGCATACCAAATGCTTGAAGCCACAGGACAACACATGCTTGAGGCTATTGCACTTCACCTTGGACTTGAAGAAGATTATTTCACGGACAAGATCCACAATGGAAATAGCATTTTACGACCTATTCACTATCCACCTATTAAAAGCGAACCAGCATCTGCTGTTCGCGCCGGACAGCATGAGGACATCAACTTGATTACATTGTTGATAGGAGCTTCGGCTGATGGCCTTCAAGTCCTTACCAAAGACAATGAGTGGGTATCTGTAACGGCACTTGCCGATCATATCGTGGTGAACGTGGGAGATATGCTTCAGCGACTCACGAATGGCAAACTTAAATCAACTACTCACCGTGTGATCAATCCACCTCGTGAGAAGTGGGGAACTAGCAGGTATTCGATTCCGTTTTTCTTGCATCCACGTGCTGAAATGAAGTTGGATTCTTTGGAAGAATGCATTCCTGCTGGTGAGAAGGCGCAATTTGAACCAATAACTGCTGGACAATACTTGACAGATCGATTGATTGAAATAGGACTGCTCAAGAAATGACGTCTTCCCAAGAAAAACACATAGTTGAATTATTGGATCGCCATTTCCCTGGTTTTACGGCCGAGTTAAAAGAAGAAATTGCTTCCGTGAGCGAAGTGCGTCATATACCTGCTGGCGAAATGATGATGGATACAGGCAACTACATAAAATCTGTTCCGCTGTTGATCGATGGTATGGTTAAAACTTACCGTGAAGACGAGGCTGGAAACGAACTATTTCTTTACTATATCTATCCAGGAGAAGCTTGTGCAATTTCCTTTGTATGCTCTATGCGTGAGCGCAAAAGCAATATCAAGGCCTTAACCGAGTCCAATTGCGATTTCATTGTCTTTCCTATCAAGTACATGGACGAATGGATGAGCAAGCACAAGTCTTGGTACTACTTCGTCCTGGAAACATTTAACATGCGATTTGAAGAAGTACTCAAATCAATCGATGAAATTGCTTTTCACAATATGGACGAAAGACTTGCCAATTATTTGGCAAAAGCCTCTGGAGCCGCTGGTTCACGAACCTTGGCCTTGTCACACCAAGAAATTGCTCAGGAGCTCAACTCTTCCCGTGAGGTAATATCTCGTTTGCTCAAAAAGATGGAGCGCGTGGATATGATTAAACTTGGACGAGGAAAAATCGAAATTATCGACTTGACTGCAAAAGCGATTTAAGAAGCTGTCGCCATCCTTTCCAACATCCGCACAATCTTGGCTTTCATTTCCCTAGGAGTACAACTGTGGTTGTTGACAATAATGCAAAACGCTTTTTCCGAGCCGTCACTCATGGTGATATAGCCTGAATAAGAACGCACTCTTTCCATGTAACCGCTTTTGGCGATAACTCGTCCGCCTTGATCCAATGGCTTCATGCCTTGCTTTAGTTGCGCCTTAAATGGCTCATTAACTTTGGCTGTGACCAAGGCTATTTGTTGTGAGGTAATCGAATTGGCCCTACTCAATCCACTGCCGTCTTTCTGGTACCAACCTTCTATAGGCACACCTCGTTCTCCCCAAACGGCTTTCAATGCTCGTGTTCCATTCTCATACGATCCCGATCCAAAATATTTCTTTCCAATGTGCTTGATCATCGCGTCGGCAAACGTATTGACACTCCTCTTCATCGTAGTATTGACTATTTCCTGCAATTTCGGAGAAGCGAATTCAGCAAGGTTGCGAATGAGCTTTTCATCATATGGTAGCTGGCTTTCAAGCCATGACTCAGCATCTTTCTCGAAGGTTAAACCGCTTTCTTTCAGGTAGGTTTGAAATTCATAGGCAAACTGCAAAGCGGGATCCGGAAGGGCAGCATCAATGCCATATTCACTCTTTCCCATGGGGAGTTCGCCCATTATCACACGTTCAAATGTACCGGGGATTCCATAAATGTAGGCATTGTCGGTACTGTTCTTCGAAGCCACTACTAGGTTGGTAATCTTCAATCCGGGAACCTTGCTTGAAGTGCGAACAACTTGTGTTCTTCCTCCATCCTTGGCCGCTGTCTTGAAATAGATGGTAAAAGCGTTATCCTTATACGAAAGTCCATTTGCGCCAGCGCCATAATAATTTCCTGCATCCGCAATTGACGTTGAACCTTGCAAGGGTTCTTGGTCGAAATAGTTCCCTACTCCTATCACTCTTCCTTTTACATGCT
>JBLHIB010000100.1:0-13192 GCA_047615865.1 Gammaproteobacteria bacterium | reverse complement strand
AATGATTTTTCGGTCATCGAAGCGACCATGATCGGGGCTTTTATCGATTCGGTTTTCGGGATAATCAGCTCTTTTGGATTTGGAATAGGGCTCGTGTCTATTTTCGTTGGAGCTTTTGGTATCGTCAACATCATGTTTGTCTCTGTGAAAGAGCGCACAAAAGAGATAGGTATTCAGAAAGCACTTGGAGCGAAAAGAGTCTTTATTTTACTTCAGTTTCTTTTTGAATCGGTTGTTCTGTGCTTAATAGGAGGCGTGATAGGACTGCTTTTGGTCTATTTAGTAATGGTGGGAATATCTTATGCCACGGAACTTGAGTTTTTCCTTTCATGGGACAATGCTTCAATGGGACTTTTAATCTCCATAATTGTCGGAGTGATTTCAGGCATTATTCCCGCATGGCGAGCCAGTCGGTTGGATCCCGTGGATGCCATGAGGTTTTAGTACAATAAGCATTTCATAATCAACTGTAAATGCAAAGGGGTGCTCTCTCAAGACACCCCAATACACAGTTATATAGCTAAACTTTTAGTTCTTTATAAACTTCTCCGATTTTATTTGCATCCCTTGCGTGATGACAGTCAGGTGAAAAGCTCCTTGTGCCAAGTTGCCAATCGACAAGTTAACAGCACTGTCAAAATAGTCTTGCTTCTCTTCAAGAACCAGCTGTCCTGCTGAATTGTAGATTCGGAAGATTACTTCTTGTTTGATTTCAGTATCTGACTTAACCGTTAAGTTGAGCGGACCTTGTTTCACATCTACTTTAGAATCCCAGTCGACCAAATCAATTCCTGCGACTTGTGTGGTTAACGAGTTTGAGTTGTTATCGAGCTCTTCTTCCTCTTCAGGGGTCAAGTCGACCACAATAATATTCTTGAATTTGATGTCGGTGCAACTCATGTTATACGCTGTGAGCGAAACCGGATACACACCTATTTCTGTGAATACATGCTGACCGTCAATATTGAGTGAGTCAATAGCTCCTTCCCCAAAATTCCAGATGAAGTTCAAAGCGTTTGATGAATTATTATACAGTGTTAAAGAACCTCCCTCATAAAGATTGATGGTGTCGGAATCGCTCTCGAATCCAGCCACGACCGACTGCGGGTCAATAACATCAAGGTCATTTGCCGATAGGCTATTGCCACAAGATGAAATACCTGCTATTTGGTAAATTCCAGGAGGTAAATTCGTGAAAGTCGTATCTCCTTGCTGACCGTCAATTGTCGCGATCAATTCGTCGTTGTCATCCAATAAAGTCAAGTTCCAGAAGTAATCGTCATCAAGATCTATTTCGATGACGCCTTCTTCTGCTCCAAGACAAGTTTGTTGTTCAACAAGAGCTTCCAGATGTTCGTCGAAAGCGTCTCCAATCTCGATTACTTTTGTTGCAGTTTGGCATTGTGTAGATGTGTTTTCTACAATCACCTCGTAGAATCCAGGAGCTAAATTTGCCATACTGTCGGCAGTGGACATATCCGTATGTTCTTGAATGATATCACCTTCTCCATTTTTCCATGTAAAGCTCCAGGGCACTTCACCAAATCCCTGAACCGTTGCTGTTCCATCGTTTACATCTGGACAAGTTTCGTTTGTGCCTTCGCCATTCAACGGAGCACTGACATGTAGTGCAAATCGCTCTTCAACAGACTCTTCCCCCATTGCGAAAGGGTAGGATTCGCCTTCACCGAATGGAACGAATGTCTCAAGTTCTTTATCTTCTAGCACAAGGCAAATATTTGCATCATACGTGTCTATCATCACATTGCTCAATACCATATCAGTGTACTGACCTTTCTTGACAATCAAATCGATCGTCACGTCGGCTTCAGGAGCCTGAATCATATTGATACCCATTTCATTGTCAGCATCTTCCGTAGCTTCAGCCACCGAAGCTAGATTTGGTAGAGTGGCGCTTGGTGCGTAAAATTTATAGGCGTCATACTCAGGGTCGAATCCCGCTTGTGCGAGAGAGTGGAAACCTATGACCGTTTCGTCGTATTTATCTCCACCTTGAAGTTTCAATCGAATCACCGTTTGAGTATTCATGTCCTCTGTTCTCATGTGTACACCAGTACTGTTCACTTTTGAACTTTCTTTCAAAGTCATAGACGGGCTGCCGCTTTCAGACTTTACCCAAAATGCTTGTGTACTTGCGATAATACCGTTTAGCGAACCAATAGAAACACCATTGACATAACTTGAATACTGACCATTGATCGGATCAAAAGCATAGACAGCTTCGTTGAGATCGGTGCGTGACCAACCTACAGCATCATCCCAATCAATTGCTGATGGATATGGGTTGGCAACAAGGTTCCAGCCGTCATTGAATGGGTCTGAATTGGATTCAGAAAAATCCAGGGTGTAATCTTGATCGTATTTTCTCCATGTTCCTGTGACATCAATTGTGGTTGGACTAGGCACGAAGTAGACAAAATATCCTCTGGCGTTACCAATGGTGTCGGAAATGTCCGCAACCGAGTTGAATCCAGAATCAAGGTAGGCCGCTTGGCCAGCCGTGAGTGTCTCGTCGTAGTACTTTATATTACTCCATGGATCGCTCGCCGAAGGGTAGGTAGGATAATCGGATCCGGCAAATCCTGTTGTAGGGATGTCGTCATTCCATTGTTCGAATGTCGCGTCGATGATCGGAGTTGAGAGCATTCTCCAACTTCCACTGGCTGCAGGAAAGTAGCGATGAATGGTGATAGTATCTCCTACAATCTCTGCGTTGTTCTTTATTTCTCCTATACTTCCTGTGTTGTCCGCATCTGAGACCAATACCACATCATTACCGTTGAAATCAAATGTCCCTTTTTGAGCGAGAAGTGGTCCTAGAAACTCTACGTCGGTCAGTAAACGAATTGAATCGGTCGTATTCATCTTAAGCTGGTAGAATGTTGGAGTTATAGTTCCTTTTATGTATTGAGTTTTATCGCCGTTCATGACAATTTTTCCTGCGTCAACATCCAAAACGCCGTTGTTCACTATGTTTCCTTTCACCTTTAATATTCCTGAGGAGTTGGTGAATTCGATAGAGGACCCGGCATTGATTAGCAAGTTGTTAATCAATGCAGTTGCATCCAATGATGGCGGGTAAGAGATTTGAGATATTTGTACATTGTCTGTAGCAGAAGGCACTGCATTGTCTAGCCAGTTACTTATATTGTTCCAGTCGGAATCAAAGCCTCCTTTCCAAGTGAACATATAATTAATACATTCTACATCTGAGTGAGAAGTTCCAAAGTCTGGATCGTCTGAGAATTGTCCGAATACGTTGCCGTTTGAGTCTTCAAACCAGAACGTACCGTCTGCGTCACAACTCCAATACTGGTCACCATCAAACCCATCGCCGTAAGAGTCTTCAATCTCAATAGTATAACAGTCATCAACGAGACAGAAATCTTCTCGAATGTCTATTAGAAACTCAGGAAATTCATCGATATAGGTTCCTGAATCAACATGTTTGATCTCATTGCCATCGCCGTCTGATAGCGTCCAGCCTAATTCAGAGCCCCAGCAATCGGGGCTAATTACCAAGGTAATCCATGAGCCTTCTTCTCCTTCAGCGACTACGACCTGTGCCGCACTAGTTGAGGTTCCAGAATTATTGGTTGTTGTCAATTCGACATCGAAAGTACCCCCACTTGGAAAGTCTACTGACGGATTTTCATTTGTGGACGCGCTAGGAGATCCATTTTGGAAGGTCCATGAATAAGTCGTTCCAGAGACTGACGTATTTGTGAAGTCGACGGTGGCAACTCCACATTGAGAAGATCCTACATCGGATGTAAACCCTGCAATAGGCGGAGCAAACGTGCATGTTCCGTCATCTGTATTTGCGGTAGAATCAAAGTTGGATGCCGTCGTATCCATGCAGCCATTTATAAGTGATGGAAAAGTCAAAAATTCGCCAGAAACAGCTGGCTCGCTTCCGTCTTGGGCACGATACTGAAGATTAAAAGTCAAATCGACTACTCCATCTGTAGTAAGCTGAGTTAGAAGTACTCGCCCCATTCCATCAGGAAATGCCGCAGGCTCAGAGTCAGCAAGAACATACCAAGCTCCACCATCTAGGTCGTTGATATTCAATGAACCACCACTCTCAAATGGAATGCTATTGTCGTTTATAGATGAAACACCATTTAAACCATACTCAGCGCCAATAGTTACCCATGAATCAAATTCCAAGTTTGGAACAGATGTGAACATAGATGGATCAATTGAATTCGATGTGAATCCACCATCTGCATCCTGGTAAAAAGATGTCGTTGTGCTGATAGACAAGGGAGATACATCTTGTCCGTAACATGTCACCACCTGATCTAGTGGATTGGTGAAATTGGCATATACTCGGTAAGTATTCATAGCTCCAACACTATTGGAAGCTACCAATTCCCATGATAAGTCAACATAGGAAGGCGCGACATATGTGCAAGAGCCGTCGTCAATGTTTGCCGACGAATCGAAATTTAATGCTTGTGCATCTCTGCAACCACCGGTAACGCAGAAATCGAAAATTTGGGAGCTCCCAAAGTCAGGATCGGAAAGCTCGGCGAGAATATCTCCACTGGAGGTTGTAAACGAAAAAGCACCATCCACATCACAACTCCCGTAGTCAGATCCAGTCATACCGTCGCCGTAGGAATCGGAAAGAGTAAATGTGTAACACAGACCATTTGATAGGTCATATGTTTCAGTGAAAGGTCCCGAACCGTTCGCCCATTCTCCAGGATAGGTGTTTTCGGGGACTTCATCGATTAGGGTTCCGTTGGAGTCATAAAGAGTCCAGAAAGTCTCGTAACCCCAACAATCTGGGGATATCGAAAAATCGATTGAGTAAGTTTGGCTGCTCATGATGTGGAACGTGCCAAAGAAAATAATAATCAGTAGAAGGAAACTCTTTCCTGGATCTACATTGTTCAAACCTGGACCACTTGCGTACATTACATTAGTTTTACGTGGACGTAGGTAAATATTAAAGAGTGATGCTTGGTAGCGGGTCAAAACTACAAACGCATTGCGATCTACAATGGGCTTTTTGGCGTTTGGGCCTAGTCCTACAAGAGGTCAGGAAAAAATCTCAAGCCAAGGGGGCGTGTCATCCTATAAATACCTCCTAAAACTCAAATGCCATGCCCAAATGGAATACTTGCATGGTTGTATTTCCAGTTACTGTTTGATAATGTAATTCTCCTTCCGACGAGATAAATGTGGAGTTTGGATTGGTGAATGTTGCAAAACGGCCATGGAGGTATTGGTATTTAGTTTCTATCAAAACGAAGCGATTTAACCTAACTTTTAGGCCGAATCCGTAGCCCAAAGAGGGAGAAATATTGCGCTCCAACTTCTCTTTAGACACGATTTCGGTATAAGTGGAGTATTCTCTTTCGGTAACAGCAGTTGAGGTGAATGATTGAGCTCCAACAAGGATATCTGCATAGGGCTGGACCCATCCATTGAAAGGCTTGAGTCTGCCAATAATGAAACCACGATAGTTGTCATGACTGTATTTCATAGATCCATTTGTATGGATGTTTTGCCCATTGGTTTGACCCACCAATAATGCAATGTTTCGCTGTTGAGCCCCCAAATAGGACCATGCGAAAGATGTGCCTATTTCAAATGGGGTCTGACGAATGTTGAAGAGAATTGACCCTTCCATTCCCACGTATGCGGATCGATATGCAGCTCCTAGGTTTTGCATTGGATCGGCCAACTGGAGGCCAAAACTGAGAGAAGGCTTCTTCCTGTCCACATGCTTAAGAGCGTGGCGCGTATTGTTTTGGGACTGACTAGATGATGTGAATAAGAGGATGATTCCAACTAAGAAAATGACCTTTTTCATGCCTTTGATTTTGTCGGACTAGTGCAAGTCCCGTGCCAAAGGAATGTTTAACTGCGATACGTGAAAATCTTTCTACCAGTCTTTCCCAATTCGTAACGAATCATTATTTCGTGCGAGTTGCCAAGTAAAGTGTAGTTTCTGCGATTCATAACATCGATTGAGTACCCCACATAAAGCTTGGGAGAAATAATATACTGGGCGTAGATTCCATATTGGTTGGTTCCGAAGTGAGTTCCAAGCCACATTTTTCCTCCAAAAAGTGCTGATGGGTTCACATCTAGCAATATTGGAGAATTCAAGTCCCATCCGGTGAAAAAAGCAAATCGATATCGAAACGAGTTACTTCTGGTCTTTGCGTATCCGCCACTTAGATAGTACCAAGGTAAATTGTTAGAACACATAGTATCCCTTGTCTAAGCAATCGAGGAGAAGACAGGCTTAAGAACCATTATTCGGTAAAAAAGTAGGCCCCAAACCCGACGTTTGGAATGAGTTTTCCTGAGCTAACGGACTCAAATACCGGATCGGATTCATTCGTCTCTAAAGAGGAAAAATCCGTTTTGACAAATGTGCCCGAGAACTTCGATACAAGGTGAAGTTGAACTCTTGAGAAGCGCAATCGATAAGCCAAATTGGCGTCTATCCCAAAAGAAGTGTAAGACTTTGAGAAAACACTTCGCACAGATCCGCCAACGGCAAAACTGCGGATGAGTATTGGTTTGTGAGCCGATATGATTTGAGCTCTCGGGGCGCCCTCAAAGCCGCTCCATTGATTTTTGAAGAGAGCCGCGGCAGATATATCAAGAGATTTTCCTGCGACAGCGGGATTGTACTCCATGAGTCCTGTCATCCAATTCGAAAAATAGATTTCGCTTTGAGCGCAAACAAAAAAGCAGTTGCTTCTTATATCGCAGAAGCGACTACTGAGTTTCAAAAAGGATCTACGGAATGTGCCTGAAGAATGAGGGGAAAGTCTTACATCAACCCGATATCAGCTGCCAAGCGAGCTTTTCCGACCAGTTCGAGGACTTCGTGAATTTCAGAAACCTTGAAAGGTTTCTGAATGAAATAATCCATTCCGGCCTCTTGACATTGGGTCTCGCTTTCATTTAGAACATTGGCTGTGAGAGCGACAATGTAAGGTGTGCCGCAATTGGAGTCCTCCCGAATGGCTTTTGTAGCTTCTAAGCCGTCCATTTCGGGCATATGAATATCCATGAAAATGAGATCGAAAACTTGCTTCTGAGATGCTTCTAAAGCTTCAAGTCCATTCTGTGCTACAGCTACTGCATATCCCATACGTTCGAAAAGCTGTTGAGCTAGTCGTTGATTGATAAAGTTGTCCTCGGCAATGAGAATATTCAAGGGGTATTGCTTTGCCATCGCAGTGTTGATGATCGAGTTAGTCTTAATCTTCTTTTCGTCCTGCTCAGTGCCAGAAATTTCGATGCAGGTAAATTCAAAGCTAAAGGTAGATCCTGTTTCTGGTGAGCTCACCAAAGAAATATCACCATTCATTAATTCCGCCAATCGTTTGCATATCGTTAGACCCAAGCCAGTGCCACCATATTCTCGCGAAGTCGATGAATCGGCTTGTGTAAACGGAGTGAAAAGAGCGGCTTGTTTGTCCATTGGAATGCCTATTCCAGTGTCTCTAACGGCTATTTGGACTTTGTGCTCTCTAAAATTTTCAGTTGGCTCGGAGGTTATGTTAATGTCTACGTTTCCTGAACTAGTAAATTTAATAGCATTGCTCAATAAGTTGTTTACGATTTGTGTAATCCTTCCATAATCTCCTAGAATGAAAACGGGTACATTATTGGCGATATCCGTTGTGATCGTATTGTTTCGTGTTGACGCGCGGTTCGTGCTCAGGCTTAGGGAATTTTTCACCAGTTTTCGTAAACTCATTTTGACATGCGATATCTCCATTTTTTTGGCCTCTATTTTAGAAAAATCTAAAATTTCATTGATAATAGATAGTAGGTTTTCACCACTGTGCTGGATGGTATCTACATAATCAAATTGTCTTTCGTCCAATTTAGAATTTGCTAATAGAGTGGCCATTCCAAGAACACCGTTCATAGGAGTGCGTATTTCGTGACTCATGGTAGCTAAGAATTCAGACTTCGCTTTTGTAGCCGCTTCGGCTTCTTTCTTCGCGTTGATCAAGTCTAGCTGATACTCTTTGATTTTTGTGTTGTCTTTTACGTAGCAAACTGTTCGTGATCCAGGTAGTCGGGTGAAAGTCAAGTTGGTCTCCAAAGATTCTCCATTCTCAAGCAGGGATCGAGCCTCACCACGCCACACATGCTCTAAGGACAGCTTTGGAAGGACTTCATCCTGAAACGTTGGGTACCAAGACTTGTCGCAAAATCTTTTCCAAGGTTGGCCAATGACAAGGACGGGATGTTTGTGCCCAAGCATTGCGCAGAACGATTTGTTGGCATATTCCAAATTACCTTCTCGGTCAAGGATGCAAATTCCATCAGCCGAAAGATCCATTGCGCTGTTCAATTCACGGACTCGTTCGGTTGATTTTTCAAAGTCTGTTGTGTCTTCGCAGTAAAGATTTACATATTTACGTTTGTTTCCTGCGATCAGACTAATTTTCAGTCGGCGATCTTTGATAGAAGTCTTAAGCTCTTGAACTTCGCCTGTGCTAAAAGCAGTCATTAGCATTTGACTAAGTCCAGGAGGGTAGATCAGTCGTTTGTCGGAATTGGTAAAAAGGTTTTTAGCTGATCCATTCATTAAGAGCACTTCACCGGATTCGTCGATCCGCATCAAAGGAAGCGGGGATTCATTAACGAATTTCACGAACGAATTAAGCTTGTCGTATTTCACTTCCATTCTCTGGCGTTCCAAGCTCCATTCTCGGGCAGAAAGGAAAAGCTGGACACAAATGGTTCCAAGGCATATCGAAGAAGCAAAGAATTGAAGGGTGTTATTGGATTCTGATATGGTAACGATTGAATTGTCAATCGAGATGGCCATATAACAGGTGAAGGAAATGAATCCCAAAACACTAAGAGCAATTAGATTTGACCGTTTGCCTTGGGTTAAAATAAAAGTGCACAGCAATAAAGGGTAGATCAATACCAAACCATTTTCGAAGGGCTGGAGGGCGCCAATGTAATTTGCCATTCCCATCCCAAGACCGTAAGCGATTAATCGCACATAGGTTTGCTCAGATTTTACGAGGTTGTAGGATCCAATTGTAGTTAATATCAATGCACCCACTAAGATCCATGTCAAGGCCTTGTCGGGGTCAAAAAAGTTCAGGATAATCGCTAGCGAAGTGCAAAACACAGCAACTAGGGCTATACGTTGAACAGCTAGTGATAACCACTTTTTGCGGTTAAATGGGATGTTGAATTTCTTAATCATACGATTCCGTCGTGTCTTTTTATCACGTTGGTAGTCGCGTATTTTGGATTGGTTAAAGAAGGGCAGTAATTTGCTCTTTTACTTTGGTGAGCGTGGGCTCAATGTTGGATAATATTAGGGGAATCTTGCCAACTTCCTCGACGAGCGATGAAAGGTTTTCGATTTCCCGTATTTCGACTGAAATTGAATCGATACAGTATAAGTCAAGACTAGATTTCATCTTGTGCGCTATGCGATTGACTTCTACAAAATCACCTTTATCAATGCTATCTTTCAGTACTGCTAAGTCATTGTTAAGAGTCTCTTGAACAAAAACTTCGTTGAAATATCGAATGGCCTTCTGGTCACCAGATGTGATTGAATATAGCTTTTCTAGGCTATAGAGGGGCTCTTTTGATGTGTCAATTTGAATAGTCATCCTTAGCGTCGAAGTTAATCAATTAGGGTGATAACCATTTTATAGTCATCTATCATTTGATCCTTCACCTGCCGCAAGTGCTTCTTGATGTTTTTTATCAATGGACCAATTTGGGCGAAGTTTTCGGAAGATGTACAGAAGGCCTCAATCTTTTTTAGATCCCGCTGAATTGAATGCACACCATACATGTCCAGTGAGAACTTGAGCTTATGAGCCATTTGGTGAGTTTGGTGCTTTTTGTTCTGAACAAAAGAACGGTGGAGCTCAGTGAGGTCTTTTCCCAGTGTGTTAGAGATGAAATCCTGTATAAACACAGGAATGTCAGCGTCGCTGTCAACCGAATTCTTCAAATTCTCTAAATTATAAAGTTTTGTATCCATGTCTGTCATTATTGAATAGAAAGGGACGGCCTCCCGTCCCTTTCCTACCTAAACTTAAACTATTCAACCTCTACGTATGAATATTGTTTTCCGAAGTCTTTATTAAGAGCGAATTTACGGGCATAGTGAATGTTAGGATATCGGTGTGTCAACTATTCGATTGTAGGACAATTCCTTATGTCCGATTCAATGAAAGCTCGAGGAGTCTAGTAATGATATTTGCCGAAGGCTAAAGAAAGAATATGCAATTCATTAATTAGAAGCTAAACAGGGACTTGAAAATTAAAAAGCAGGAAAGGGAAGACAACAAAACTCCGTAAGGTCTTATGTTTTAATAGGAATTTTTGGTCTAAATTAGCCTCTTTAATCTGCGAAATCTGTCTGTTTGGAGAATCGATTGAAAGTTATTGTGTTAGGAAGTTCGGGTCAGCTCGGACGTCAAATCGTTGATCGACTCAAGTTGATAGTATCTATTGATTGCACCTCCTTAACTCGTGCAGATTTAGATATAAGTGATGCGGAAATGGTTCGTCATGTTCTTGATGAAAAGCATCCAGATGTTGTTATCAATTGTGCAGCTTATACAGCTGTAGATAAGGCCGAACAAGATAGTGATCAAGCGTTTTTAGTGAATGCAAATAATGCTAGAACTCTAGGGCTCGAATGCAAAGTTCGAGCGATTTGGTTGCTGCATTTTTCCACAGATTATGTTTTTAATGGAAAGGGTGAAATACCTTACAATGAGTCAGATCAAACTAATCCAATTTCTGTTTATGGCGCTTCAAAACTAGCTGGTGAAAAAGCCATTTTAGAGGAGCATGCTGGAGCTTGTGTTTTGCGTACATCATGGCTGTATGGAGATGAGGGCAACAACTTTGTTAATACTATGATACGGCTGGGCCGAACAAAAAAAGAAATAAATGTGGTAGATGACCAAGTGTCTTCACCCACTTATGTGAGCGATTTGGTTGATTGCACACTCAATCTTATTGAAGTTGGCTTGACTTCTGGAAAGATGCCGGCTGGCTTGCTTCATTTTTCCAATTCGGGGGAGACTTCGTGGTGTGAATTTGCGAAGGCTATCATGATATCGATGCAGTTGGATTGCACAGTAAAACCGATATCAACCAAAGATTTTGGAGCGCTGGCTTCACGACCGATTTATTCAAAATTGGATTGCACATTGATTGAAAATAATTACGGAATAACCAATCGACCTTGGCAAGATGGGCTTGAGGATTGTTTAAGCAAGAAAAAAAAGAATGGGAACAACTATGCAGGATGACCAAGAAATAATTTCTAAAGCCGAGGGTTGGCTTTCTGATAGATTCGATGCCCAGACGCGCGCAGAAGTTCAGAGGTTGATCAGTCATGATGTCGACGAATTGAAAGAAGCGTTTTACATGGATCTTGAATTTGGAACTGGCGGACTTCGGGGACTTATGGGAGTAGGAACCAATAGAGTGAACGTCTATACCATTGGCCTCGCTAGTTTGGGCTTGGCAAGATATGTGCGCGCTAGTTTTGGAGATGGTCCTCTCAAAATGGCCATTGCGCACGATTGTCGTAACAACAGCGCTCTTTTTGCGCGTCGCACTGCCGAAGTCTTTGCCTCACAGGGTATCGAAGTGTACTTGTTCAGTGAACTCCGACCGACACCGGAACTTTCTTTCGCCATCCGCCATTTGGGTTGTCAAGGTGGGGTAGTAGTTACGGCCTCACACAATCCGAAAGAATACAATGGGTACAAAGTTTACTGGGACGATGGTGCACAAGTGATTGCACCGCACGACACTGGAATTATTGAACAGGTTAGAAAAGCGACGATTGACGAACTTTCATTTGAACATGAAGACAATCTCATTCACCTAATTGATTCATTGGTAGATGAACCCTACCTCGATGCTGTAATGAAACAAGCATTGGATAGAGAGGCCATTGAAGCCAATCACGATGTTAAAATCGTATACACTTCTTTGCACGGAACGGGTATCACGCTTATTCCAAAAGCGTTAGCCAGACTTGGATTTAGCGAAGTGCATTGTGTGCCAGAACAGGATATTCCGGATGGAAATTTTCCTACTGTAGAGTCTCCAAATCCAGAGGAGAGAAAAGCTCTTGAGCGCGGATTGAAAATGTGTGAGGAATTGGATGCCGATATATTGCTGGGTACTGACCCAGATGCGGACCGCGTTGGAATTGCGGTGAAGAATACCGAGGGTAAATTTGTGATCCTCAACGGCAATCAAGCAGGTAGCTTGTTGGTGTATTATCATTTAGTGAAATGGCATGAGCAAGGTCGATTGACAGGCAAGCAGTTTATCGCCAAAACGATTGTCACTACAGAGCTTATTCGTAGGATTTCAGGGGGCTTCAATGTGCCAACTTATGATACGCTCACAGGGTTCAAATTTATAGCAGGGCTCATTCGAGACCTCGAGGGCAAAGAAGAGTTTATTACCGGAGGTGAAGAGAGCTACGGCTACCTCATTGGTGATTTTGTAAGGGATAAAGACGCAGTTTGTTCAGCTACTTTGTTTTGCGAAATGGCTGCTTGGGCCAAAGATAATGGCCAAAGTATGTATGCCATCTTAATGCATATTTACGAGCAATTTGGGCATTTTCAAGAGGACTTAGTTTCTATTACTAAGAAAGGAATGTCTGGAAAAGAAGAGATTTCGAAAATGATGAGTGATTTAAGGCAAAAGGCTCCAACGCATTTGGCTGGAAGCCCTGTGACCTTGGCTAGAGATTACCAGCAAAGTGAAGAGTTAAACGTTGTCACTGGTGCGAGAACGGTCATCGATCTCCCAAAGTCAAATGTGCTGCAATTCGAGACCGCAGATGGGTCCATAGTTACTGCAAGACCTTCTGGGACCGAGCCTAAAATTAAATTCTATTTCAGCGTGCGACAACCTGTTGGTGAGAATTTTAATCACGCGGAGAGTGCACAAATATTAAATGAAAGAATTGTTTCGCTAAAAAATCAATGGTCAACATAAATGTCTGGTCAAAACCCCTATAATGTCTGGTTAGAAGCCACCGGAAGCATCGTCCCTTTGATCATCATTGATGGACAAAGGAACGTTGTTTTAGCCTCTGATAAATTTGAGGAAATGACGGGGTACAATATTGAGTCTCTTCAAAGCACGA
>JBLHIB010000099.1:0-13247 GCA_047615865.1 Gammaproteobacteria bacterium | reverse complement strand
AAAGCCTTGCTCACGGCCTTTTGTCTGGAGAAAATCCCTGATCACTTGGACACAGCTTTTCGCATCAAATATGGTCATGGGAGAGATTCACTTCTGCAAAACATTTATTCAGAGCCCTTTCCCAACCGATTCCTTGCGGGTTTTACGCACTTTCTTTCTAAGAATATGGATGATCCTTGGATTAAGAATCTGGTTTATCAAAGATTTGAATTGTTGTTCAAAAACACAATTATTCAGTACCCCAATGCCAAAAATGTCCCCGTCGGATTTGTCGGATCAATTGCATTTTATTTCTCAAGATATTTGAGAGATATAGCCGAATCTTTCGATATTCAAGTCGGCCAGATTTTGGAAACGCCTATCGCTGCTCTTACCCTCTTTCATATGAATGATGATGAATAGATTATTTTGGATATTTCTCCTGCTGGTGCCTTTTTCTGCGCCAGCTTTCGACCTTAGCGAATCTGCTAAGATCAGCATTTTGACCTGTTCGCCCGGTCAAGACTTATACTCAACTTTTGGACATTCAGCTATCCGCCTGCAGGACGATCAAGAAAATCTTATGCTGGACGCTGTCTACAATTATGGGACTTTCGTCTTTGACGATGATTTCTATTTGAAGTTTACACGGGGCAAACTCAACTATTTTTTGTCTAGAAGTCGATGGGCCGATTTTCAATATGGTTATTTGTCTGCAGGCCGTGGGATTGTTGAGCAAGAGCTTGATCTGACACCTGAACAGGTGCGTGTACTAGTTGACTTGCTAGAAGAGAACTACCTTCCCGAAAATCGAGAGTATTTGTATGACTTCTTCTACGACAATTGCAGTACTAGAATTCGCGATATTCTGAAAAATGCACTTGGCGATGGACTGAAGTTTATACCCGTCGAGAGGGATCCTACTTCGTTTCGTCAAATGACAGATCCATACATGCTCAACCTTCCTTGGGGGGATTTTGGAATTGATATGGGGTTGGCGGTTCCAGCTGATCTGATTATGGGCGATGAAGACGATATGTTTTTACCAGAGTATCTGTTCGCTCAAATTGATAGAGCAATACTTAATGGTAAGCCACTAGTAAAGGGAAATAATGAGCTGCTCCTCGAAGTTGAGGTAGAGCCACAATCGGCAATTTGGGTTCCGAGCGTCGTATTCTGGAGCTTACTGGTCTTGGTGCTTCTTCTGTTTTTTACGCTGCGTAAATCCGAAAAAGCAGTCGGCGCGATCTCTGCAACCTTAATGTTTATCTATGGTCTGGTAGGACTTTTCCTTTTTCTACTATGGACTGCCACAGATCACGTTGCTACCATCAATAATCTGAATGTTATGTGGCTTTGGCCTTCACATTTGGTATACGTTTTTATTAAGAAAGAAAAGAGCGAACAATATTGGATGATCTCGGCTTTAGTGCTCTTCTTTTTAGTGCTTGTCCATTCATTCTTACCTCAACAATATCCAGCGAATGTGACACCTTTGTTGTTGGTCGGACTAACCTGTTCGCTGGTTCGTACGTCTGTGGGGAAAAGACTGGCTAGTTTGTAACAGTTAATAATTCACAGGGCTTTTTGAGAGCTTCCAGCTGTGAAGTCTTATTTTTGTGCCACATGATGAACAAGGGTTTTGCGATTTTATGTCTACTCACGCTGCTTTTCGGTTGTAAAAGGGAGAATCCTACGTCTTGGTCGACTCAAGAGCTTATTCCGCTTGCACATGGTACATTGAACCTTGGAAACCTTGTTCCAGACTCTTTGCTTTCTTCGGATGATACAGGGTTGCTTCATTTCTACCTCGACGAAAGTTTGACAGACTTTAATTTGGATAGTCTGGTTCAAATTCCGGATACAAACATTCATCGTTCTTTTACCTCAGGCCTTAGTGGCGGACCATTTGAGATTCCGCAAGGAACTTCGGTTCTCGACCAAGAGGATCAAAATGTTTTTGCCGTGAGTGAGGCAGAATTGAAAGAGGTTCTTCTAAAAGGAGGTATGCTGGAGTATACAATGTACAATCACATGAATGGACAGCTCGTAATGGATTATTCGATCCCTGGAGCAGTGAAAAATGGTGAGCCTGTCGCATTTACGGAGGTGCTTCCACCAGGAAGTGGAGCAAACCCATCTGTTGTTCAAGGCACAATTGACTTGACCGATTACCGCATTGACTTTAGCGGTCCGACAGGCACTAGTTCAAATACACTTGTTTCTATTTTTAATGCGACTGTAGATCCAAATGGTCCCGGTGCAGCTTCGATTTTTGGAGATGATAGCTTGGTGTTGGACGTGAAGTTTGTTCAGGCCGCAGTTCATTATGGAAAAGGATATTTTGGACACCATAACATAGAAGTGAGAGATACTGCTGATTTTACACTTCTCAATTCTTTGGCGGGTGGTTCTCTTACTCTAGGTGAGGTTGATCTCAGCTTGGAAATTGTAAATAAGGTTGGCGCCGATGCGCAAATACAGATCAATGGTATTAAGGGTAACAATACTTTCAACGACAATTTGGAGACCTTAGACAATGTTTCGCTAGCTGATCAAATCAACATCACGCGTGCTTTTGATAACAACGGAACTGTTGAACCTACCTACTACAGTATTGCTCTTGATGAGAACAATAGCAATATTCCCGTATTCCTTTCCAATATGCCCAATCAGCTCATTATGGATGTTGATATTGAAGTGAATCCGCTTGGCAATGTTGCTGCAAACAATGACTTTATCTATACCGACCAACCTTTGGAAGCGCGTTTGGTGGCAGATATTCCACTGTGTGTGCGCCTAGAAAATCTGAAAATTCGGGATACCTTAGATATTGAGAATTCGCTTGATTTTGTGGCGCATGGAAAGTTGTTCTTATACGTAAAGAATTCATTTCCATTTGCAGCAACTGTGAGCGCTGAGGTCATTGATGCCGAGGGGAATTCTGTCGCCACGCTGGCCTCCGAGGAATCGATGGCTTCCGGATTCTACGATGGGGCTTCAATGCAATCTGATCTGGTGGAAAGTACGCTCGAACTGACGTTTGCCGAAGGCGTGATAAATAACATTACGGACACAAATAGAATTGTGATCACTGTTGTTTTTGATTCCTATGGTGATGAAGTTGTGAAACTCACTGCTGCCAATGAATTGGAGATTAGTATTGTTGCTGATCTTGATGCCATCCTTGAAATAGAATGATGAAGTTGCTTACATACCGCACCCTTACCTTATTTCTGCTATTCACTTTCGTGAATGATGTAACTGCGCAAACTCCATCCATATTTTTATTGCAAGGTGATAGCACTTTCGCCAAGCATGGCAGCTTTATCGAACTTCATGGAAGTGGATATTACCGGAGCAATGCTTTGAACAATGAATATGTGAACCGTATGGTGATCGGCGGCTATATTGGACCGGATACAAAAGCCAATATAAGTGACAATCTTTCAGGAATGAATCGCTTGGGCTCTGAAGCATCTTTTGGCATGTCATACTGGAATATGGGTGATTCACTGTTTAACAAACCTCACCTCGGTATCAAACTACTGGTCGATGTCAAATACGATGCGAGCATGTCTTTTACAGATGATCTGTATAAGGTCGTATTTGAAGGCAATGAGCAGTTTCGAGGACAAGAAATCAATTTTGAAGGCACTGCGGCCGAGTATTACGCTTATCAGAAACTGGGCTTTGGCATATTTGACAAAAGAACACTATCAGGTATAAGTTTGTCCTATGTGAATGGACAGGACTATTTGCAATCATACGTAAACAACGGCTCCCTTTTTACTTCTCAACGTGGTGATAGTTTGCACGTTACTTATGACGGAACATACTCCCAATCTCTTTCGAATAACGGTTTCGGAACAGGCAAAGGAGTAGGGGCGGCAGTTGATTTAAATGTCAACTTCCCCTTGATCGATGACAAAGGCTTCATTTCGCTGTATGTGAATGATATTGGATTTGTCCATTGGAACGCGGTAACAACATACAGGGCAGATTCCTCATTGTCGTACACAGGAGTTGAATTTTCCAACTTGTTTGGTGATGAACTTTCACAACTTGAAATGCCCAGTTTGATTGATTCACTGGCATATGACAGCACTGTAGCTGCCGATATTAAGGTTTTGCCTCTTTCACTTGGTGTAAGTATGTTGCACGAAATTGGAGAATCTGGTTTTATTGAGGTTGGTCTGCGCATCAAACCAACAAGATCGCACACGCCAGAGATTTACGCCAAGTACCATTATTTCATGAACTCTACGACACAGTTTAGTGCATCTGCTCGTTACGGTGGTTACGGGAATTTGAGATTTGGCTTTGATCTGCAGAAAATGTGTGGGAATTGGTATGTATCGGTTGGCTCAGACGATGTTCCTGGACTTATATTGAATAGTTCAAGAGGAAGAGGAGCTTATGCTCAAATAGGACGATTTTTTGGAAAATATGATTGACTCGATTCACAATATAAAGCACGCCAAGAGCGGAAATTTTCTACTCATAGCGGGACCTTGCGCTATTGAAGGCCGCGAAATGGCTTTTGACATTGCCCGAAAGATTCAAGAGATTACTGATCGATTGGAGATTCCATATATTTTCAAAGGATCATACAGAAAGGCCAATCGCTCACGATTGGATTCTTTCACAGGCATAGGCGATGAACTAGCCCTGAGCATTTTGAAGGACATCGGAACAGAGTTAGGCCTTCCTGTTACAACTGATGTTCACCTTCCTGATGAAGCCACAAGAGCTGCCGATTATGTAGATCTACTTCAGATACCTGCGTTTTTGTGTCGGCAGACAGACTTACTAGTTGCCGCGGCAGAAACGGGTTTGCCAGTGACGGTGAAGAAGGGTCAATTCCTTTCGGCCGAATCGATGAAGCATGCCGTAGACAAAATTATTGGTTCTGGAAACGATAAGGTTATGCTCATGGAAAGAGGTACCACTTTTGGGTATCAGGATCTTGTAGTTGATTTTCGCGGACTGCCTGTGATGCGGCAGTTTGCTCCGGTTATTCTGGATATCACGCATTCACTGCAGCAACCCAATCAAGCTTCTGGAGTGACTGGTGGTAAGCCAGAGTTGATAGAGACTGTCGCCAGAGCAGGAGTGGCTGTGGGGCTAGATGGTCTATTTATCGAGACGCATCCAGATCCAAGCCAAGCGAAGAGCGATGGTGCGAATATGCTGAAGCTTGACTTGTTGGAACCCATGTTGGAAAGACTTCTTAAAATTCACAACGCAGCAAAATGAAAAATCTCCTACTGATCGTATTATCCGTTTTGAGCATTGGAGTTTCCGGACAAGAGGTGTTCAATTACCTCTATGGAAGCACTGGTTTGGATGGAGGTAATTCTATTCTGCCTTTGGCAAATGGGGAATATGTAATCGCCGGAAGTACTTCAAGTTTTAACGGTGATCAAGACGGTTATTTCTTAAGACTTGCTGCTGATGGTCAGCTTTTGTCTTCAAGTGCAATAGGAGGACCCAATGTTGATTATTTCCAGCGATTGATTGGACTTTCGGAAACTGAGTTTCTGTGTGTTGGAACGACCAATAGTTTTGGTTCTGATTACGATATCTTCTGGGCTTTAGTTGACATAAACGGAGTGGTCTCAGACGAAGGGTTTATTGACTCTGGAGATTGGGATTTGGGCATAGACGTGATTATAGACCTTGAAGGGAACATCTATATTCTTGGTGAAACATACGCAGGTAATACTGGACGAGATTTAGTCCTCTATAAGTTCGATGTCAATTTCGATGAGCAATGGTCTTATCAGTTCATCAACGAAGGCGACGATTTCGCTGGACGAATGGTGTTGAATACGCTTGGAAATGTCATTGTTGGAGCGACTAAGGCCAATGAATTGGACACCGACGCTTGGTTGTTGGAAATAGCTCCTGACGCTTCAGTGGTTCAAGAATGGAATCATGGAGGCGAAGGAAATCAATCGATTTATGGGTTGGAAGCTGCCGAGGACGGAGATTATTTGGCGCTTGGTTCAGATGACGGACCGCTTGCGGAGTGGGGTGAGACTGATATGCTTATCATGAGATTCAATCCAGATGGAACTGAGGCCTGGGCGCACTATTTTGGCGGAGGCTTGATGGACTTTGGCAAAGACCTGCTTGAGATGCCCAATGGCGATATCGTAATTACGTCCGAAATGAACAGTTTTGGAAATGGAATTCCGGAAAAGATGAATATCCAGACTTACCGTCTCAGTTCAGGTGGCTGGTGGCAGTCGCAAGGAAATCTCAATATTGGGTCGAATGGTGCCGAGAAAGTTCGAGACATTGCTCTGACCAACGACGGTGGATATATTATGGTAGGTCAGGCCGATGACAATGCGACAACAGCCGATTACTGTCATGTGGTGAAAGTCGACTCGTTGAATACAGCAATATTTCTCCCTGACGTACTAGCCGATCCCAACGATATCAATGAGCTTCAGTCAAAATTGGTAGCTCAGTTGTTTCCCAATCCAGCATCTGATGATTTGACAATCCGGTGGTCAGGTTCAGCAGCAGAATTCAATATTATGAGTGCCGATGGACGTCTGGTCGAGAGGGTCCAATTGATCCAAGGGGAAAATGAAATTGACCTTTCTGGATATGCGCCTGGATGTTATTCTTTGATTTCAGCTTCTCCCAATACTGAATTGCAGCCTGTTCGGTTTCTGGTGATCAAGTAGGTCTTAAACGGTTTTCCCTCGACCAACCCATCCATTGTGCGAGGTATGAACTTATCTGAAGCTTTATCAGAATTTCCATTAATTTGCGGAATAAGAATTGCACTTGTCTGTGAGGGAACTAGATTCCTATAAGGCTATACTTTTTTTAGCACAAGGCAAATGTTTTTACACCTACTACTTAACTTCACAACATGAAATATCTCGCACTAGTTTTCGTAATAATTTTAGCTTCATGCGGCAACAAAAAAGATGCAGCGAAAGGTGAAGACATGTCGTTAGAAATTATTGTGTCTTCATTTTATGAACAGAGTAGCTTCCCTGGAGTCGAATCCAACCTGCGCAGCACTTCAGTATATAAGTGTGATTTCATGGTGAATACTAAAGTGCCGTTTGAGATTATTGAGCTCCTGGTAGATTCTGTAAAATTGCCGGTGTCTAGCCTCAATATGAATGGTGATATCATGAAGAATGATCATGTGAAGATTGTCGGAGACTCGGTGCATGTTATTTTTCAAGCCAGTAGAATGTTCTTTAGTGCTGAGGCTCAAAATCAAATTTTTGATATTGTAGAGTATGAAAAATCAGGTGTCATTCTCGAGGGAAAGGCTGCCTTCCTCAATGTTCTGATCGACGGACAGGTTCAACGCGTTGATTTAGGCGAGTTTGAAAAAAAGCAGTCTGTCTTCCATCCATAGGCTAATAGGCTTTTTCGAGCCAATCCTTATTTTTCCAATATTTTTTAGTTCTTCTGTGCAACCCTTGAAGAAAGTTGTGTCATTAAGTCGAAACCATAAATTTTGACTTATGAATCGATTGTTTTGGATTGGAATTGCTGCACTTACTATCACTTTTGGCTCATGCCATAAAGGAGTCTTTGACAGTGGCGTGTGGGTAACCGAAGAACGTGTTATCTCTGAAAATTATCATGGAATCCTCATTGAAGACGGAATTGATGTCGTCATAATTGCTGACGCTCCCTATTCGTTGAAGATTGAAGGAGGTGAGAACAAGTTACCTTTTATTGAAACCAAAGTGGTTGATGGACATTTGGTTCTAAGCGAAAAGAGAAATCACATTCGCGACGACAAACAAGTACGTGTGTTGATCTCACAAAGTCATTTGAGTGATATTTCTATCGAAGGATCTGGAGATATAACTGGAGATGATATTTGGGCTTCTAACTTGGAAATCAACATCGGAGGATCGGGTAATGTTGATCTCGGTGTTGATGTAGAAGGAACTGTGGAGGTTGATATAGAAGGGTCAGGTGATGTCCGACTAACAGGCTCAGCAGCTCAGGTGAATTTTGATATTGATGGAAGCGGAGACATTGATACGCGCCAAATTGAATCAGCAGAGGCCTTTGTATTTATCAATGGGAGTGGTGATGTCCGATTGACTACTACTGAATTTCTTCATGTCGAAATTGACGGAAGTGGTGATGTCATGTACTGGGGATCGCCAAATTCCGTTGAAGTAGATATCGATGGAAGTGGTGATTTAATCGACATGGAATAATTAGCCGTAATCTTCACTAATAAAACAGTTCGACATGAAATCAATCGTTAGTATTTTTCTTGTGATGTTCAGCCTAGGCGCAATGGCACAAGAGGTAAAAGAAATGGAGACGCTATTTGGCAATGAGCGTTCACTTGGTGTATTCTTTGGCGTAGGTGTCAAGATGACCGAAATCAACAACCAACCAGCAATTTTTACGGGTGGTGAATTCAACTTTGTCTTTGGGCGTGCCATGAATCTCGGTGTTGTTGGCTACGGTCTGTCTAAGACTTCTTTCGATGGAGATGCAAGTATCGTGGGAGATGGTACTTACCTTTCAATGGGGTATGGTGGTCTCAATATTGAACCGGTTTTTTTCTCACGAAAATTGGTGCACTTTACCGTTCCCGTATTAGTGGGAGTAGGAGGTGTATCTCAAAAAACAGGTGGCTTTGTCGCTTGGGAGCCAGGAGAAGAGCCGCAACCTTATGAGCCAAGAGTTTCCGATAGCTTTCTTATCGTGGAGCCTGGCCTAAATGCCGAGTTGAATATATTCAAGTTCATGAGACTTACGGCTGGTGCAAGCTACCGCATGATAAGTGATATTCAAATCCCAGGTATGGAGCAAACGACGCTACAAGGATTGTCGGGCCATATCGGATTGAGAATAGGCTGGTTCTAATAGAGTAAGAATTTCTAGAGTTGTCGCAAACTGAAGTTTTCATACACCACGAATTGGTGGATAAGTGTAAACGGGGAGAACCCCGTGCTCAGAGAGAACTGTACAATCACTACTCAAAAGCGATGTTCAATGTTGCCTTGCGCATCGTGAACGACCATTTTGAGGCGGAGGATTTAGTACAGGAATGCTTTGTGACTGCATTTACCCGAATTCAAACCTTTCGAGGTGATTCAAGCTTTGGCGCTTGGCTGAAACGAATTGTGGTGAATAGGTCGATCAACACTGTCAAGCGTCGAAAAGCCTGCTTTGATCCCATCGATGATAATGTGCATGGAGATCATTACGAGAAAGAAGAGGAAGAGGAACAACAGTGGGGAAAATTTACGGTGCAAGATGTCAAAATGGCGATTGGTCATTTGCCCGAAGGGTACAGAATTGTTTTCTCCCTCTATATGTTTGAAGACTTCAGCCACAAGGAGATTGCCGACCAGCTTGATATCACGGAGTCAACCTCCAAAAGTCAGCTGAATCGCGCGAAGAAAAAGTTAAAGGAATTATTAATACTACAACGATGAAGGAAGATCGGATGCACGGTTGGATTAAAGAGAATAAGGAGGCGTTTGAAGAAGATTTCAATGCCGAAAGTTCTTGGTCCAAAATCGAGGTGGAAATAGCTCCTCCGGTAAGAATGGTGCCACTGCGAACAGTCATACAATGGGCTGTTGCTGCCGCAGTGATCTTGAGTCTTGGAGTGACCATCTTGATGAATATGAAGCGCGGCGATGAAGTCTCCTTAGCCGAGGCGCCGGCCAAAGAATCTATTCAGCCCATGGAACTTTCCGCGTTTGGCGGCGAACTGGCTGAAGCGGAAGGGTATTATATAAGTCAAGTGAATCTATGCATGCATGAGTTGGCCGATTTTGAAGTAGACGAAGACATGATGTCGGATGTGCAGATGCTGCAAGACGAATTTGAGGAATTGAAGACGGAGTTGGGAAGAGGGGCAGACAAAGAAAAGATCATTGCTGCCATGATTGAGAATTACAGGTTTCGCTTGGAAATACTGAAGAATATTTTGCAGGAATTAAACGAAAAGAATCATGATGATGAGCAAGTTATGGCTTAAAGTTGGAATCGCGATGATGTGCGTGCTATCGGCGACCATCACTGAGGCCAACGATCACGAGAAGACGCGGATAGAGGGTCGATCGATGAAGGTATCGAGCAATGTGTACCTTGAAATCGACAACCAATATGGGAATGTTGAAATCGAATCGATCAGCGGTGATTCTTTGATTATTGACGTGACTATTCGAGTTATAGGCGACGATATGGAAGATGTTGAAGAACTCATGGATCTCATCAATGTGAATATTCGAGAGACCTCTTCTTACGTTCTTGTGGAAACACTTTGGGCAGAGGATGCATCCTTTTTCAAGAAAAGTCTATTGGATTTGACGCAGACTTTCGGGTCCAAAGATCTAATCCAAGTCGATTACAAGATTCAGGTACCCAGAAACTTGGCGATTGAAATTAACAATCGTTTTGGAGATGTATATATGGGAGACCACGATGGGCCAGTAGAGTTGGATCTTTCGTACGGTGATTTTCGAGCGCATAAACTCACTCATGTCAAGTCTATGAAGGCCAAATACGGGAAGCTTAAAGTGAAGGAGATGGGCGGTGCTGCACGATTGGATGTGAAGTTTATGGATTCAGTAGAAATCGACGAAGCGGAAGAAGTCCATATCAAGTCTACTTCATCTGACATTGAAATTGAAAGAGTAGGCAAGCTTCACCTGAATTGTACTCATGATGAAATACGCGTGGAAGAAGCGGGTGAAGTAACAGGGGTGATTTCTCTTACTGACTTGGAGATTGATGAGCTTACTGGCAAACTTGATCTCACCACTAAATACGGCGAGCTGAATATACGGAATGTGGATTCTGACGTAGAACTTGTCAATATCGAAGGGGCTTATACTGATTTTCAGATTGGTTTTTCTCCCGCATTTAGCAGTAAATATACTGTGCAGATTACCGAAAATAGGGAGTTTTCGAAAGGGGAGAATGTATCGGTGGATGATCAACTAATTCAGAACGAGTTTGTCACGTATTACGGTGGTATTGGAACCAGTGATTCTCAACGTGTATCGATTGTCACGAGAAGTGGTTTTGTGAAATTCACGAGGTAGTGTTCAATATTTTAGCCTTTGGCAAATGCCCTTTTTAAGGTATTGTGAGTGGCCTATGTAATTGAGTCATTTGCACTATGTTCAACAAAGTTGATATTCAGTCGATTGAGACCGTGACAGAACCATCATGTATTTTTCAGCAGATCGAATTTGATCTCAAGAAAAAGAAAAAAGGTTGTTGCGAAAAATTCAAGAAGAATAAGCGCTGCAAGAAATGCCCCGCCAATTCATAACCGTCTAACGGCGTATCTCAAATACTTTTTCCGAGTCTACCAATTCCATGTCTTCCTTTTCAAGGGAAGTAACATTTGCCATCTCTGGACCTGAATGGCACCAAGTTAGAATTTGTTGGATATCAGCAGCATTCCCTTGAATCTCAGCCAATACCTGTCCCGTTGGCAAATTGCACACATAACCAGTAATTGGAAAGTTTGAGGTAAAATTGAGCATACTTTGACGGTAATATACCCCTTGAACTTTTCCTGAAATGAGAAGTTTAGTGCGTTGCATCCTTGAATTCTTTGATGATGGAAATGCCCGAGCTTGTACCAATACGATCAACACCCAAATTTAGGTGTTCGACAATCGTCGATAGTTCTCGAATGCCTCCTGCAGCTTTTACTTTTACCTGGTTGCCATCAACCATACTCATAAGGAGTTCAGCATCCGGGACAGTTGCGCCTCCCAGTTTGTGAGTTCCGGTTGATGTTTTGAGGTAATCTACTCCTACGTCGATGGACATTTGCGCACAGCGCCTCTTTTCAGAATCATTGAGAGCCGACATTTCCAAAATCACTTTTAGGCAAACCAGAGAGCCACAAGCCGCGCGAATCTTGACCAGTTCCTCTTTGAAATAGTCATCATCTCCATCCTTAACCTTTCCCACATTGATCACCAAATCGATTTCAGTAGCACCAGACTTGATAGCCTGGAGAGTCTCCGCTACCTTGGTTTCAGTTGTGTTGACACCCAAAGGAAAACCAACAACGGTGCAAATACCTACTTGAGTGTCACGCAATAATTTGGAGCAAAGAGATACGTGACAGGGATGAATGCAAACTGCAGCGAACTGATAATCAATTGCTTCGTTGCACAGTTGAACAATATCCTCCGTTTTGGCCTCGGCTTTGAGATTGGTGTGGTCAATGCTAGATGCGATGTCTGAAAATGTCATGAGGCTAATCTACTAACTAGCGGAATTAAATTGAATGATCCTCTTTGGAAAGCTTGCCATTTTTTTAACAGGACGTCCTTTGATGAATACTTGTACTGATTGAATTGTTTTGCCTTGTATTTGATTGAAATTTTTATATTTGTCGCCGCAATTAACCTGACCGGTTTGGTAAAGTAAATTGTACAAGGGGGATTAGCTCAGTTGGCTAGAGCGCTTCGCTGGCAGTGAAGAGGTCATCGGTTCGACTCCGATATTCTCCACCAAAGATTCAATGATGTATTCATTGGATCTTTTTTTTTGCCTTATTGTTTCAAGAATTGAAAATTGAATTATTATTGCTCTGAAATTTGACGCTTTGTCAGTTCCTCTGTTTCAAGAAGATGAATAATTCTTTTAGTTTTCGGAGTTGGCTTCAACTCATCACCCCAGGGCACCTAACTCGGTTTTGTGTCATAGTACCTTCCGCGCTCGAAGCGCCCAAGCGACTCGCCCGAAGTTTAAATACTCGTTCACAGAGTTTTAAACCGGCTTGTCTTGCTCCTATTAGAATTTGATTGTATGGATGTTGTCGTTTTCTAACGTTAACTTTTAGCTTTCATTTCAATTAATTTACATCATGAAAATCAAGTATCAGGATCTGATCGAGCAAACGTTCGATTGGCCTCAAAGTGAGTTGAATAATACCAACGACCAATTAAACTTCCATGGGATTCCACTTATGGATCTTGTGCGTAAATATGGCACCCCTATGAAATTCACCTATCTACCTAAGATAGGCGAGAATATTAAAAAAGTCCATGGGTGGTTCAATGGGGCAATGAAGAAATTCAACTATCCTGGGAAGTATTATTACTGTTACGTTACAAAAAGCAGTCACTTCAAGTATGTGTTGGATGAAGTGTTGGATTTTGATACACACTTGGAGACCTCATCTGCCTTTGATATTGATTTGGTTAAAGCGATGCACGCCGAAGGAAAATTTGCCAAAAATCGCATTGTAGTATGCAATGGTTTCA
>JBLHIB010000098.1:0-13802 GCA_047615865.1 Gammaproteobacteria bacterium | reverse complement strand
GAGAATTTGTTTGACACCGAAGATGATCCAAACACCTTCGATGAGGATTTTACTCCGACGGGGAAATTGTCTTGGGACGAAGAGCGTTATGGCAATAAATTGAACAATCTAAGCAGGGTTATCACCATCGACGGAACCTTGATGCCGGATCTAGTTGGCCTGTGCGAAGTTGAAAACCGAAAAGTAGTAGAAGATCTAATGGCCGATGCCAATTTCAAAGGAATAGAGTACAAGGTAGTTCACAAAGACAGCCCTGACGGAAGAGGAATTGACGTAGCTCTTGCCTACAATCCAAAGAAATTGAAGGTTGAAGAAGTGAATTACATCTCGACGAAGTTGCCTGTAGGCACTCGTCCGAATACGAGAGATGCCATGCATGTTGTCGGTATTTCAGGTGGTGACACCATCCACATTTTTGTGAATCACTGGCCATCACGTACAGGCGGACAAGAAAAGTCAGAACCTAACCGCTTGACAGTCGCCCGCAACGTGCGCAAGGAAGTCAATAAAATTCTGGAAGCAGACAGCGATGCCAAAATCCTTTTGATGGGTGATTTCAACGATTATCCTAACAATAAGAGTCTGCGAGATGTCCTCGAGGCCAAAAAGGACGATGGAATCTTGATCAACCTAATGTGGGACACCAATAAAATGGGCGAAGGGACTTACAACTACAAAGGAGACTGGGGCGCATTGGATCAATTCATAGTGAGCCCATCGCTTATGGATGCAGGCTTAGGCTACAACGTGAAAGACGACAAAGTTCACATCATCAAAGAGGATTGGATGATGTATACGAATAAAGAAGGCGTCGCTTATCCGAACAGGACGTATGGAGGTAAGAACTACTATGGTGGATTTAGTGATCATTTGCCTATTCGATTGGTCTTGGATTATTCGGGGGAGTAAGCTTGGAATTGCTAATTGAACTGCATCTTACTTAAGGGGGGTACTAAGTTCCTTAAATGGTAATGGAGTGGTTTCGATTGCGACTTTGGTTGTTTGGTAACAGGGCGAACGATGAAGCAGCGGTAAGTAGAGATGTTGTTTCCTCTGTCAGTTAACTGTCCAAAGAGGTTTTCCTTGGTGTTTTTGAAATACAGGCCCCATTTTATCCAAATAGAATTGAAGTTCCGCCATGTTGTTTTTGTTGATGATAGCGTTAATGATCAAAATTGATTTATGCGCTGACATGGGATTTGGATTTCTCAAATAAGTATTTTCAATCAGAATTAAATATATAAAGCCATGTTCGAAATTTTCAAAAGCGACAAAAGCGGAGATTTTTACTTCCGCCTAAAAGCAGGAAACGGTGAACCAATTCTTTCTAGCCAAGGTTACTCAACTAAGTCGGCGTGCGAGAATGGAGTTCAATCTGTAGCAACAAACGCAAGTGACGACAGTCGTTACGAAGTTAGTGAGGCCAAGGATGGCCGTCATTTCTTTAACCTTAAAGCTAAAAACGGTCAGGTGATCGCTAAGAGCCAGATGTACAAGTCTGCTTTAGGGCTTAAAGGTGGAATGGAATCAGTAAAGAAAAATGCGCTTAGCGACAAGATCAAAGATCTTAGCGAATAAGTATAGTATTAAGACATAAATGAGGGCTGCTTCTTTCGAGAGGTGGCCCTTTTTGTTGGACAAAAGAAAGCGCAAATGTGCAGAGGAATAGTGAAATGCGGTTTCTTGTTCCTTTCGACTTTGTTTTCGCCTTCGTGCACATTGATATATTCCTTGCTCTATTCGTCAGTCGACGAATACAAAAGAATCCCTCACAAGCTCAACATTTTTCCTTCGGCGCCTTGCCAGTATCTGGTAAAAAGGAAAGATCTTCCAGCGATCCACTGCCGAGAGCAATTTCCCTTTCAAACTTCCAGCTTTGATATAGTCAATCGACGATTTGAAGTCGGCTGTTAATATTATTGAAGGGGCTGTGCAGCGAACTCTATCAATCATCCCGTTCTCCATAAAATGACCCCACGCATCGGCTGTAGCTTTGACAGTTGAGGTGTATTCGGCCAACTTAATGGCGGTGGCTCGCGTGAGCATGTATGCGGCGGCCGTTGTGGGCTGACCAGCATCCAAAGCGCTATATAATCCGTAAGGCCCAAAGGGGATGCCACCATTTATCCGCAGTTCGCAAGGAGCGAAACTCACAAAATGTAGCAGTATTACTTCTTGGTCTTTTATCTCTGCAATGAGTTCTTCAAGTTGTCCTTTGAGTTTGCCGCTAAGCACAGTGTCATCTTCCAAAAAGAGAGCTGCCTCTTGCCCCGAAGCTATAAATTCATGGTATGCCCGGCTATGAGATAATCCGCAAGCAATTGCACCCGGTGAAAGCCAAGACGGGCTCCTTTTTACAGCTGCTGCATCGGATTTGGAGCTGAGCTCTTCAACGGAAAGTTGACGTGCATCAATAGCCTCGACAAAATTTGCCTGGAGTTCCAGTCGGTCGAGCTGCTCTTGCATAAAAGCCTTGCGTCTCGACTCCCGAGCTAGGTTGATGATATAGATTGGTATGTGCGAAGACTTGCTCACGACCACAATTGTTCCGTGTCAGGCAGGTGCCCAAATATCTTTTCCGACAACTCAATAAGCTCCTTGTCTTGAAAAATTGCGCGGTAATCTGCCTCGTGCGCTACATTCTTCCATCGCTCAAGCACTTTCAGTTTTGAGCCCGATCCATCTTTGTCCTGAGCCTCAAACGAACTGCCTCCGCCATGTTCAGGTACCTTCTCGCGCTGGCCTGCTCTATAAGTCAAGCCCATTTGCGCAGCTAAATCCCTTCGATACGCTTCATCGCGAAACCACTGATTGTAATTGATATTCACCCGTTTCCTGTGCGCAGGTGATTCTCCGTCCAAATACTCTTTCGCAACATCTTTCCAAAGCTGAACGACGTGATCGCGGTAGTTTTGGTCTGTGCGAAAAGCTTCACCCTGAGGATCTTTCCAAACAAAGCGACTGGCGAATAAGTTGAAAGGATCTCGAATAAACAATAAGTCAGTCTGCGTGGCGCTTGGCCCTGCCAAAGTCATTCCCTCTTCAGCAGTTGAATTGAAAATATTTTGAGGGGATTGATCCTCGTATGTGCAAAGCAAGTAACGTTCCGCTCCAGCGCCTTTTTCAAACGTGCGAATCGGTGCTTTACTTAGTGGAGAGTCTTTTGGAAGATCATTGCAAAAGAAACAATGTCCATCCATTAAACTGATAACCCATTGCAAAATTGCGTGATTTCCTGTGCGCCGCATTCCCACAACACGAATCTCATGTTTGGCGGGGTTGTCAATGAATTTCTTGAGCAAGGCATCGTAATAGCGCGCAGCTACCCACCACTTTATTGGTCGGATGACTGGATTGGAATTACTGAAATTGCGCAGAGTTTTCACCTTAGCGAAAATAGGCTTTCTAGTTAAATCTGTGTGGTAGAATTTTAAGCAGACAGACTTACTTAACACATCTTGATACTAGTCATTCCAATAAGCTGGCTAGTTTTATACATTTGCACCCGCGCCATTTGGCCGTAGGCTTAATTTTGATAATCGATACAATACATTCAACCATGAGTGAACAAGTAAGAAACCTAGAACCAAAAGCATTGTGGAATCACTTTGCAGATCTCAATGCAGTGCCTCGTCCGTCAAAAATGGAAGAGCGGGTAATCGAATTTGCCAAGTCATTTGGTGAGTCCCTGGGTTTTGAGACCAAAGTAGACGGTGTTGGTAATGTAATTATCAAGAAACCAGCGACTCCGGGAATGGAAGACCGCGTAACTATTGTTCTTCAAAGTCACCTCGATATGGTGCACCAAAAGAACAACGACACGGTGTTTGATTTCGACAAAGAAGGCATCCGCATGTTGGTTGAAGGTGACTGGGTCAAGGCTGATGGCACAACATTGGGCTCAGATAATGGAATTGGTGTAGCTGCTATTATGGCGCTGCTTTCTTCGACGGATATTCCCCATCCAGCAATGGAGGCGCTTTTCACAATTGACGAGGAAACGGGTATGACTGGCGCCGCTGGGCTTGTTGGCGGACTGCTTGACGCAAAAATCATGTTGAACTTGGACACTGAAGATGACGACGAGCTTACCATTGGTTGCGCTGGAGGAGTCGATGTGACAGCGAATATAGATTACAAAGAAGAGGCTACTCCTTCTGATTATGTGGGCTTGAGCTTGAAAGTGAAAGGACTTTCTGGAGGTCACTCAGGAATGGATATCGACAAAGGATTGGGCAATGCCAATAAATTGATGAATCGCATTTTGTACAAGGCAATTGACCGTTTTGGTGTGAGAATTCACTCGATTGACGGAGGTAGCTTGAGAAATGCTATTCCACGTGAGTCAGGCGCTATAATTGCTCTGCCTTCGGCAAATAAGTCGGCATTTGACGAATATGTATGCGAACTAGCCGGTGCCCTTAACAACGAACACGCAACCACAGATCCTAACATGAAAGTGGAATTGGTAGTCGTAGATACTCCATCAACTATTGCAGCTTCGGATTTTCAAGTTGGATTGATCGATTCAATATATGCTTGTCCGAATGGAATTTACCGCATGAGTCCTGACATCAAAGGGTTGGTGCAGACTTCGAACAACGTCGCTCGTGTCGAAGTGAAAGACGGTAAAGCTTCAGTGATGTGTTTAACACGCAGCTCGGTTGAATCAGAGAAAGAAGATCTTTCGCAGGCAATTGAAGGGAGTTTTTCTCACATGGGTGCTTCGGTGATTTTCGATGGTGATTATCCAGGATGGCAGCCGCTACCAGGATCTGACATTGTGAAGGTGATGAGTGCCTTGTATGAAGAACTTTTCAATGAATCGGCGAATGTGAATGCATGTCATGCAGGACTTGAATGTGGAATCCTTGGAACGCACTATCCTGAAATGGAAATGATCTCTTTCGGACCAAATATTCGTGGAGCTCACTCACCAGATGAGAAATGTCAAATAAGCTCAGTACAGAAATTCTGGGGATTCTTATTGGAGGCCTTGGTTCGTATTCCCAAAGCTTAATTCAATTCTTCTAGAAATAGAAAGGGTGGAACGTAAAATTACCATGGTCATCTACTTCAATAGTCGGTGACGGTATTTTTATGAAACCAATTACGCCGAACAATGTTTTGAGAAACGGGGATTTGACTGGAATTTTGGTCAAGTCGATATCGAGAGACAGCAAGTATTGTCGGCGGCGGGTAAAATTGACGTCAGGGTAGAGGGCCACGATATCTTCTGGATTGTTGTGGCCTCCTATCATGCCTTCACCGCTATAACCGAAGGCGACATTTACCCAAGCTGGAAATCCATTTGCCTTGTGCATAAAGCTCTTTAAATTCAATGATGCCCAATACGACTGACCATTGTAGTCTTTGAGCAGTTTGCTTTGGAAATTATCACCCAACAGCTCTGGCCTATACTGCGCGTAAGATGATGGAGTTGAGGAATATTTGAGTTTGATTCGTTGTTCGCCCCAAGCGAGGTCCTGAGAAATAAACACCGCCGACCCGAGGAAATTGGCAGCTTGGTCGCCCCAACTAAAACCCCAGCCGCGCGAAAATCCGTCCATCACTTCGATTCCAGTTTGGTAGAAAAACCCGGTTAAACCGCCTACCCATCTCGAAGTGCGGTCGTCCGTTCCGGCCCATCTTAGCGCATCACAACTAATCATGCCCAAGTGGTATGTCGTCATCGTATGACCCACTTTGTCCATTTGTAACCATTCGCCATTGTCGTCAAACGTATGGAACTTACCTGTGTTGAAATCGTTGTACCAAGCCATGTAAAGACCTGCGTACGAGCCCGCTCCGGTAAAAATTCCCGAACCTATTAGCAATGGCTTACGTAAAGGATACTGTATACCTGTGGTATCTGAAATCGGAGAACTTTGACTCACGACTGAACTTTGTAGGACAAAGCACAGAATTGCTGTCAGTAGAAATCTGATTACTGGCTTCCAGTGATTTGGGTACGTGTGATCCATGTATATTCGTCAGATGCTATTTGGTATTTGTACGCGAAGTTACGTGAATCACAGCCATTATTTCTGCAATAACCGATTAGAATGAACGCAATGTTATCGCGTACCACAAAGAGTACAAAAGGAGTTAGGTTTTATCGCCTAATGGCCATTATTGGCATGTGTACTTCTGTGTTTTACGGTGCCGTGTTTCTGATTATCTATCCCGATGGCAACGAGCTCATCTGGGATCGTGTGTTTGTCTTGGCAATCAGTTTTGTGGGATACCTGATGACAATCTCAAAGAAGATTGACTTCAAAATCATTTACAGATACTCGAATATTCTTTTCTACACTTTCACTGCGCAAGTGGCGGTTTCTGCCGCAATGAACTCTTTCCAATTCACTTATTTAGTGGCTTTGATTCTAGTCATGCAGGCTCTTTCGATATCATTTAGAAATAACGCCCAAGCTGCTCGCTACTTGGTTTCTGTCTGCCTAGCTTGCGGAGCACTGCTGCTCTACTATCCCTCAACAGAAGTGAGCGGATTTTTTGTTTTTATGACGCTTGTTGTTAGTTCGCTCTTACTCATGATAACTGTCCGGATTAAGGCCAAGTTTCAACGAAACTTTAAAATTCACGAAGAGCTTCTTACGACCATTGTATCGAAGACAGAGTATGCCTTGTTTCTGACAGATTTTGAAGGCGATATTTTCGACATCAACTCGCGCTGTGAAGATCTTTTTGGGTTTACACGTGATGAGTTCATCGGCCGCAATTTCAGTGTTTTCCGGCACAAAGCGTTGAGTGAGGCAGATGATGAGATAGGAGTAAAAGCCATGCTTGAAAATAAATTCTGGACTACTGAAATTGAGTTGGAACGCAAGGATGGTTCAATTTTTATCGGTTATGTGAGCGTTGGTTGGATCAAGAAATTTGAAAAAGAATACCTCATCTATCGTGTCAAAGACATTACCATAGAAAAAGACAGGGAGAACGAATTGATTGAAGCCTTGAGAAAGGCCGAGGAAGCAGTGAAAATGAAATCGCAGTTTTTGGCGACCATGAGTCATGAAATTCGAACTCCTATGAACGGAGTAGTTGGTATGACAGCTCTATTGGCTCGCACCAAGCTCAACGGACAACAAACCAATTTTGTAGATACGATTAAGAAAAGTGGGGAAAACCTCCTCGTAATTATCAACGACATCCTAGATTTTTCTAAGATTGAGTCGGGTAAAATAGAATTGGATTCGCATGCTTTCGACCTCAAAGAAATGCTCATGGATATCCTGGATTTATTGGGGCCTATTGCCAAGTCTAAGTTGCTTGATATTACTCTTCATATAAGTTCGAACGCTCCAGACACGGTCGTTGCGGATAGTACCAGATTAAAACAGGTTCTAATCAATCTATTGAACAATGCGATCAAATTTACACCCAATGGAAATGTATGCGTGCAAGTGGATGCTATAGTTGGGATCGATGGCAAATTGAATCTTCAATTTCAAGTCATTGATACAGGAATAGGCATTCCTCTAAATAAAGTAGACACACTTTTTGACTCATTTACACAAGTCGATTCAAGCACTACCCGAGAATATGGAGGTACTGGGCTTGGGTTGAGTATTTGCAAGGAATTGGTAGAGCTTATGGGGGGAGAAATTCGCGTGATAAGCAATGGTGAAAAGGGATCTACCTTTGAATTCAATGTTGCATACGAACTGGCCAGTGAAGTAACTCTCGAGGCCACAAATTTACAGGAATTGATCGATGCGCAAATTATTTCCTTGAATATGGAGTCGCAGAAGATCCTTATTGCCGAGGATAATGTTATCAATCAAAAAGTAGCTCTGATGATGCTCGAGGGACTAGGCGGAACAGCTGATGTAGTAGCCAATGGTGCGGAGGTTTTGGCAAAATGTAAGAAGGAGAATTACGATCTTATATTGATGGATATTCAAATGCCTGAAATGGATGGCATCGAAGCTACCGAGCAATTGAATCGTTCAATGGGTGATAAGCGTCCATACATTATAGCTTTAACGGCAAATGCAATGCAGAGCGACAAAGATCGCTGTTTGAACGCGGGCATGAATGATTTTCTCTCCAAACCTATCATTTTAAATGACTTCAAACTCGCCCTCTTGGCGGCTTTTCAGGAAAAAGTAGACAGCGAAATATGTGACTGATCCGTTTTAGTTGCGTCATAAGCAGAGATCATCGTTGTGTTCCGTAAATTCGCGGAGAGAAGTTACAATAGAAGTATGGCCGAACGCTTGAATCTGTCCAAGTATTACATCCTTTTCCTGTCTACAGTAATCGCCTTGATTATTGTGTCACAGGTGATTCTGCATTTTTCGCTCAAAAAACAACAGCATGACAGTACTCAGGTAAATATCGCCACTAGGCAGACTGAGTTATTGACTTCAATAGCACTTAAATCCAAAGAAATTCAAGACGGTGATGTCTCTGAACCTTACAATTCCGCCAAAGAACTGGCCGTGTTGTACCAGAAATGGAAGGACTCACATCGCGGTTTGGTTAACGGAAGCATCGCTTATCAATTGTCTGGGGATAATTCGCCAGAGGTAAAGGCCATGTTCAATGAATTGACACCTGAGTTTATCAAATTGTCGAAGAGCGTTGAGCAGATCATGAATGCCCAGAAAGGGGAGGACATCTCTGAATCGGTCAATACGATCCTGAATGGTGATGATGAGTACCTCAATCTCATGAAAAAAATCTCGTACCAGTATGTGCGGGAGAGTCAAGATCGGGTATCTAGCGCAAGGATGATTGGTTGGGTGCTCACTGGACTCACAGTTTTGGCACTCTTGTTCAGCTTTGCCATGTTTATCCGTCCCATGTTTCGCCGGTTGAGCTCCCAGAACGAAGAGCTCATTTCGCTGAACCGAGACTTAGAAAAGACGAGTAAAGTAAAAGGTGATTTCCTGGCCAATATGAGCCACGAAATTCGAACTCCACTCAATGGAATTATCGGGATGTCCGGTCTCTTGGGTAAAACCAAACTTGGAGAAGAGCAAGAGGAATACGTCCAATCAATCCGTAAATCGAGCGAAAACTTGTTGGTCATCGTTGGGGATATTCTAGACTTCTCAAAAATAGAAGCAGGAAAGATGGAGCTCGATCCGCGGTCGTTTGATTTGAATCAATGCGTCGATGAGGTTATAGATATGCTCAAACCCTCGACAATAGAGAAGAAAATTGAGTTGATGTATTACATCGAGCCTGATGTGCCACCTCACCTCACACTCGACTCATTTCGTTTGAAACAAGTATTGATCAATCTGCTTAACAATGCTATAAAATTCACCGATCAAGGAGAAGTTGTATTGCAAATAGGCGTGGTCAATGTCGACCAAGGTCTCATGCAGTTGAAGTTTTCCATTCGAGATACTGGAATAGGTATCAAGACGGATCAAGTTGGATTGCTTTTTAAGTCTTTTAGTCAAGTTGATTCCTCAAATACTCGGAAGTACCAGGGGACAGGTTTAGGACTAGCTATTTGCAAGAATATTGTCAACCTGATGGGAGGCAAGATTTGGGTGGAAAGTCAGTTGGGCAAGGGCTCGGATTTTCAATTTACAGTGATCTGTGAGTCAAGCCACGTATCGCCAGAAGATTCTATGGATGTCAAGCTTCTCAGAGGGCTTAAAGCTCTTGTAGTTGATGACAACACAACAAACTTGAAAATATTGGTCAAGCAATTGGCCAACTGGGGAGTGCAAGCTACACCATTCAATGATCCTGAATTGGTGGTAGATCTTATTACCACTCTGCGAAAGTTCGACCTGTGTATTCTCGACATGCAAATGCCCGGAATCGACGGAAAAGAGCTCACAAAGAAGATTCGTGCGCATTATCACGAAACAGAGCTGCCTGTGATCGTCTTGTCTTCAATTGGCAAGTCATTGCTTGGTGATGACGAAGGATTGTATTCGGCCTACATGACCAAGCCAGTCAAACAAAAGCACTTACTCACTACCATTTACAAGGTGATGGGTCTGGGTGCACAATCGCAAGCTGTTGAAACGATCACGACAGGAAATCATATAGGCTCATTTGGCTCTAGCGATTTGAGAATACTGATCGCTGAGGACAACGAGATCAATCAGGCAGTTACTGCCAAGACACTTGAAATGCTTGGCTACAAGTCGGAGCGTGCCTTCAACGGCAATGAAGTCCTAGACAAAATCAATACCCGCGATTTCGACCTCATCTTAATGGATGTAAATATGCCTGAAATGGATGGCATGGAGACCACCAAAAAGATACGCGCAATGTTCCACAAAGAAGAGTCTCCAGTAATCATCGGTCTATCGGGAGTCGATGGCGAGGACGAAAAGAAGAAGTGCCTCAAAATAGGCATGGACGACTTTCTTGCGAAACCTTTGGATATGGACGAACTGGCGATTAGGTTGTCACATTGGTTTCCGCCGACAGCTTAAAAAACTATTCTTTTTTGTTCCTGTTTCCCTGATCCAATCTTACTCTTTAATAAACCGCTGAAGCACTTTAGCTTCAGTCGTTGACACCTCAAGGAAATAAATCCCAGATGCAAATCAATTTGAGCGTTCGTTAAAGTGGGATTACTGGCTCTTGAGTTATTCTGGCCAGACAGATTCAAGATTCTGTAATTGGCACCTTCCAAACTCTGATTGGCCTCAATGTTGATCATTTCCTGAACTGAGTTCGGATAAATTTGAATTATTTCGAGTTGGTGTTTCTCAATACCGAATAGACCAATTGCCGTTTTTGTAAATCCCATCCCATTTCTTCTGGCACGGGGTCTTCGTAAGTTAGTTCTACATTTTAATGACAGATTAATTTTGTGTACACATCATACATGCTTTTTAAGCTAACCGATGCTTTTCGCTATGACTATGTTCCAAATGTTAGGGTTTTAGCTGCTTTCAGAGGAACCCTTACTTTGTTAGTTATATCATCATCTGAAGTTTTTAGACCTTCCCCGTTTATCATACGAATCAAGTCTTTGTCAATTGGAATGTGCTTAATAGTGGGCGCAAATGTTTGGTTCGATTATCGTGGTCGGCTGCGTTGTGGGCGGATTACAGCAACCACGATGAGCTTCTCTATGGAAAAATTTAGGGGATCAGCGGATTAATTTCTTATGAACCAGTAACAGCAAAACATCTAGAATCGGATTTTAAAGAAACTATTGATGTCTACCTGGGTGGTTTCGAGGACTGAGTTAAATATCCAGAAATTGTATTCAGAGGCAGATTTGTGTCCTCGAGTATGCTCTCACTTCCCCTTCCTCACCCGCTTCAAATCCAACATATTAATCGCATTTGTTTGCAAGCCTCTGACTTCATGCCTCACAAAGTGCGAAACTTGGTCATAGAAGAGAGGAATAATAGGCGCCTCACTCATGACGATACTGTCCATGCGGGCATACATGTCGGCACGGAGGGCCTCGCTGGTGGTTTGTCGGGCTTGGACGAATAGTGAGTCGAACTCTTGCGACGCGAAATGTGTGTAGTTCGGACCTTGCGGACAAAAGTTCTCGCTATAAAACAGACCTAGAAAATTCTCGGCATCGGCGTAATCGGCGAGCCATGATTTGCGGAAGGCCATTACTTTGCTTTTCGCCACGTATTCACGTTGTGTAGAGGTTGGGAGGACGTCGATGGCGATCTTGATGCCCAATTTGCCATAGGCGTGCTGCATATACTCGCACAGGTCTACATAGTCGGCAGTGGTGCTCAGACTGATCTCAACCAGGCCTTCCCCGTTCTCAAATCCTGCTTCTTTCAATAGTGCGGCCGCTTTTTCAGGATCATAAGAATAGCCATACTCTCGGCTTTCGTCATAGCCAGGTAAACCCTGAGGTATAAAGCCATGAGTAGCAGGGAAAACACTATTATTTCTCAAAAACTTCACCATCTCCGCGCGATCGAGACCGTAATTCAAGGCTTGTCGAATACGTACATCATGCAGCGGATGGTTCACACTCAACGGAAGAGAGTCATCGACCAAAATACCAATGTAGTCGGTCTTGATGAATGGGGTTCTTTGAAAGCGCAGCTTGTCGGCGAAATTCGGGTCTAACTCTCCATTTGGCGTGAGCAGTTCGTCTTTGAAGGCAGGATGAATTCCACTCATGAAGTCGTACTGGCCTTTGAGCAGACCGAGGTATTCACTGCTCATGTCTTTGACAAAATCAATACGGACTGCGTCCAAATAGGGCAGAGGCATTTGCGCTCCGTCGCTCTCCCAAAATCCTAAATTGCGGTGAAAAATCAAGCTTACGTTTTCGATCCAAAATGCTTTTCGAAATGGTCCAGTTCCAACGGGGTTGCTCCGAAAGTCACGGCCGTAGTAGTCGATGGCTTCCTTGGGAACCACATTGCAATACTGCATGCTGAGCATACTCAGAAAAGGAGGGAAGGTGCTTTTGAGGCGAATTCTAAAGGTGCTTTCATCCAATGCCACAAAGCCGCTGTCATTCGCAAAGTCTACTTGGTTGAATACCCATTGCCCCGGACTAGCGATCACTTCATCGACAATGCGATTGAAGCTGTAGACGAAATCGTTTGCGTTTACTTTTCGCGTGCTGTCGCCGCCAAATAGAATATTGGTATGGAAGTAAACATCGTCGCGAAGATGAAAAGTGTAGTCTTTACCGCCATTTGAAATCTGCCAGCTTGAGGCGATCAGGGGGGCCACATGCAAATTGGAATCCAATTCGATCAATCCATCAAACAATTGGTTGACGGCCCACATATTCTCAAGTCCGCGCGCGAAGGCCGGGTCCAGAGAAGTGATGCCCGCGTTTTCGTTGTACCGAAAAACTGCCGAATCATCGTTGGTTTTGGAACCGCACGCCGACAAGATCATCAGCGAGAAGAAAAGGATATATAGTAAAAAGCCCGAACGCATTCGGGCTCAAATTTAGACTAAAGTGGGGGATATTATTTACCCGCCATCACGTGTCTTATAAAATTGGCGCTTTCGGGTTTGTAGTAACGATCTGGTCGCTCACTCCCTTTAACGGTGTATCGCTTCCATGCTCCTACTTTGATGCCGTGTTCGTAGTATCCTTCGGATTCCACTTGTCCGTTTTCGTAATAGTAAACGAATATACCATGCTCGGTCATACTGTCCCCTAATGGAACCATAGTGCCGGTCATGCGCAAAGAACCTTTCATGTCCTTAACTGTCGCAGAGAATTCGTTGTCCTCCGCTTCTTCGAACACACGTGTGTAATAAGCCGATTTTTCTTCGGTCGTATTAAATGATTGACTCAAGTATTCAACTTCAGTTGATGCTTGTGAAATCCCTTGCGTCACGAAGACAACAGCAAAGAGATTGAATATTGTTAGTTTTTTTAATGTCATAGTTTCAGTGTTGACAGTCTTTATGTACGGGAACTGTTACAAATTGTTAGCTTTTTAACATTCCTTCAATTGGACCGTTTTGGCTGCTTACCTTTGCTGGCAAACAATTGCCGAGTTTATCCGGTTAAAGACAAGTATGAAAATTGCGCTTTGGCTTACACTAGCCCTTCTTTCAGTCCTACAAATTGATGCCCAGACCAAATTCACAGTTAGTGGATATGTGCGTGCTGGTTCGTCTGGCGAGGATATACTAGGAGCCAATATTTACACCAAAGATTTCAGCGTTGGAACTTCGACTAATGTTTACGGCTTCTATTCGATTACACTGCCCGAAGGAGAATACGAATTGATCTTCTCCTATGTTGGCTTTGACTCTAAGTCAATTTCCTTCGTTCTAACTGCAGATTTGAGCTTGAACATGGAGCTTTTTCCAGGAACCATCATCACGAATCAAGC
>JBLHIB010000097.1:0-13840 GCA_047615865.1 Gammaproteobacteria bacterium | reverse complement strand
GGTCGCTGCCTTAGAAAGCTCGTCGACAGCTCTGGAAGATAGAGAAGCTCGTTTAATGGAACTTGAGACCTTGTTGTCTCGGAAAGACTCTGCAGCCGATGCTTTGAAGAATAAAGTCTCGCAGGCATTATTGGGTTTCAAGGACAAAGGCTTGACTATCGAGCAGAGAAATGGTAAAGTATATGTGAGCCTCGAGGCTAAACTGTTATTCCCATCTGGCAGTACATCAATTGACCCACAGGGAAAAATCGCCTTAGTAGATCTTGCCAAGGCCATTGAAGATCAGAGTGATTTGGAAATCATTGTAGAGGGACATACAGATACAGATCAAATCAAATCTTCGAGCATACCTCGAAACAACTGGGAGTTGAGTGTATTGCGAGCAACTGCCGTAATTCAAATTCTAACTGCGAATAGCAGTCTGCAGCCGTCTATGTTATCAGCATCGGGACGCAGTGAATTCCATCCTTTGGATGAGGAGGACAAAGCCAAGAACAGAAGAATTGAAATCATTCTTTCTCCTAACTTGAATGAGCTATACCAATTGATCGAGACTGAATAAAGGTCGATACGATCACTCAAATAGGAAAGGGATGGTGCAAGAGCACTATCCCTTTTTTCATGACTCAGTGCGGCTTATAGTGACTTGAGTGTATTAACTCCGTCCAAATAGAAGACGACCCATGGTATGGTTGATTAACGCGTCTTTCCTCTTCCACTACAATCGACTGAATTTAGTTTCGTTGATGGGGCTTCATATAATTAGGGCGTCGATTACAGAATTAGACATTGGGCCATCCTTTAGGGTAGACCATTTTTTATTCTATCAATCGAGGCGAGTCTGCTGACAAGGAATATTTGCGGAATGCCGAAACAATTTGAGGGCAAAGAAAAAGGCCACTTCCGAGTAGAAAGTGACCTTTAGAATATTTTATTCTCTTTTTGATCAAGGCAGATTGAACAGGAAGAATCCGCTGCTCAATGAAAGAATTTGACCGTCTATAGATTTCACGATTCCTGAATACGTTCCAATGAAAATACCGGGGGAAGGAATATAGTTGCTGATCGTTATTGTCATACCAGCACCTTCAGGAGCAGTTGAATAAATAACTCCAGCACCATCAGTATAGACAACGTTGTTGGCCAAAACTACGTCGTTGGCAGTAAACACCCAACCTGTTATCCAACCATCTGTTGGTTCAGCTAGAGTAATTTTAATTGTTTCTCCAGATGGCGCCTCGCCGTCTATAGTATAAGTTCCTGCACCCGCCGTTAAAGACATGGCTTCCTCTCCAGTTAAGATAAGAGGTGCGTTCCAGTATACAGTGTCAAGACAAGCAGGGCATGTAATACCTCCGCAGTCTACATACCATTCTCCCGGGTCTTGTTGATCATCGATGCAGTAACTATCATCTGGACAAGGTCCACAATCAGCTCCACCACAATCAACTCCCCATTCCGAACCGTTCATAAGGCCGTCGACACAAGTTGGACACGCCTCGCAATAATTTCCACCACAATCGGCTTCATCCATATTTGGAGCAATGCAATCAGGATCAGCACCGTCTTCTGTACCGTTTGGCAAACCGTCATCACAAAGATCTTCACATGAACCACAAATTCCACCGCAATCCACACCTACTTCACCGAAATCTTGGCAACCGTTGTAGCAAGGATCACATTCGCCGCAATCACCACCGCAATCCACCCAAGTTTCTCCGTTCTCTGGATTCCAAAGTCCATTTAAACAAGGATCGCAAGCTGGACAAGGTCCTCCGCAATCAATTTCTTGCTCACCGTTATTCACCTCACCGTCGAAACAGTTTGGGGGAATCAGATTGTCGTCATTCAGGCAACTAGTCATTAATAATGACACAAAAAATGTGGCAGTTAAGCCAATAAGTATTTTCTTTATTTCCATAATATTCTCAATTCTCGCCCGAAGGTTAAGGACGAAGATACACATATAAAGACTATTGATAAAAGTTTTTGGTTGCAAACTAAGCTCCATAATTTGCGCAACTATTTGAATGGAGATCAACAATTTGAGCATGAATGAGAAAATCTGGCGGGTCAAGAAGCCAAGAAATACCGAGAAAAGCACCCAACTAGCTCAGAGCTTAGGAGTTAGCCCCTTCATATCTCAGTTGCTCGTGAATAACGGCATTGAGTCATTTGAAGCGGCCAAGGCATATTTCCGCCCTAGTCTCGACGACTTGCATGATCCACTGTTGATGAAGGACATGGCAAAAGCGGTGAAGCGGGTCTTGAACGCCGTCCATTTGGCGCAAAAAATCATGGTTTACGGGGATTATGACGTTGACGGAACGACTTCTGTTTCCATGATGTATTCATTCCTTCGATCATTGGAAGTGCCTTGTATATACTATATTCCAGACCGATATAAAGAGGGATATGGGGTTTCAGAAGCAGGCATTTTATCTGCAGCCGAACAGGGTTGTAAGCTGATAATCACATTGGATTGTGGAATCAAAGCTCACGATCGAGTTGATCAAGCTTCAGAACTTGGAATCGATGTAATTGTATGTGACCATCATAAAGCTGACTTGAAATTACCGGCTGCTTATGCCGTGCTGGACCCTCAACGATCGGACTGCACGTACCCTTGCAAGGCTTTAAGTGGTTGCGGCGTGGGATTTAAATTGATCCATGGAATAGTTGAAGACCAAGGAATGGACTATGAGATTCTCTTTCAATATTTGGACCTTGTTGCTATAAGTATTGGCGCGGATATTGTGCCTATCACAGGTGAAAATCGAATTTTAGCGGCTCATGGATTGAAGCGGCTTCAAGTTGAACAACGACCGGGAATTGAATCTTTGTTTGCCAGTGCAAAATTCAATAAAAAGACCATTACAATAAGTGATTTAGTATTCATACTTGCTCCACGAATCAATGCTGCCGGAAGAATTCAAAGCGCAACGACAGCGGTTGAGCTGCTCATATCCAATTCACGTGAAGAGGCTGATAAAATAAGCGAAACAATAGAGGGCTACAATACCGATCGCAAGGAGAAAGACAAAGAAACTACAGTTGCCGCAATGCAAGCCATGAGTATTGACCCATGGTACACCGCCAGTTGGTCCAGCACCGTCAAAGGAAGCGGATGGCACAAGGGAGTAATTGGAATTGTCGCGAGTAGATTGATCGAAACTTACTACAAGCCAACCATCGTGTTAACTGAGAGTAAGGGCATGTTAGTGGGCAGTGCTAGGAGTATTGAGGGTTTAGACATTCACCAGGCCTTGGAACAATGTTCTCACTTACTTGAACAGTTCGGAGGACATGCTATGGCTGCTGGAATGACCATGAAAATCGAAAAATTTGAGGCATTTAGGATGAAGTTTGATGAGGCAGTAAGAAGTCTGATCACTGAAGAGATGCTTATCCCAGTAATTGAAATAGATCAAGCATTGGCCTTCGATGATATCACAACGCGCAGCTATAAGATTCTTCGTCAATTTGCCCCTTTCGGGCCGGGTAATATGAAGCCAATATTTTTATCGAGAAAATGCGTTGACACTTCTGGGAGTCGGACAGTAGGTGCTGATCATACCCATTTGAAGCTCGAAGTAAAGCAAGAACACGGCATGCGCGCGATGCAAGGAATTGGCTTCAAACTTGGGAAGCACATTACTTGGCTGAAGACCAAAAATCCAGTTGATCTAGTGTATACCTTAGAAGAAAACGAGTGGCGTGACAAGGTTTCTTTGCAGCTTCAAGTTCAGGATATGAAGAAGCACCAAGAACCTGTAGTAGAGTCTAAGATTGAACTTGCGGAAAACCCGACTTGATATGAAGATCACGCTGTGGGAATGGAATACTAATTCCATTTTCACGGAATGCCTCATCAATAGCAAAGCGGATATCACTTAAATCAACATCAATTTCCCATGAGCGAAATGCCCAGAAATAGATTCTAAAATTAAGTGATGATTCTCCAAAGTCAATAAAGTCTACCCGAACAGGTTTTTCGGCCAGCACGCCAGAATGTTCTTGAGCACAGTCTGTCAATATTCGTTTGACAAGTTTCGTGTCTGACCCATAAGCGACACCAACCTCGATTTGAAATCTCGATGCCTTATTCTCCATACTCCAGTTGTGGAGTTTGTTGCTAGTGAAGTGTGAATTTGGAACGATAAGATAGTTTCCATCTCGATTGACAACTTTAGTCGTTCGGATGTCAATATGCATTACGCGAGCAATCATCCCTTCGATTTCGACCACGTCACCCACTTTAACAATTCCCTCAAATAGGATGAACAGTCCGGAGACCATATCATTGAAAATATGTTGAATACCGAGACCAAGGCCTACAAGGAGGGCCGCAGAGCCGAAAAGCAGCGCGTTGAGGTTGACTCCTACAGACTGCAATGCGAGCGCTAGACCCAATGTGTAAAGAACATACTTCACCAGCTTTAAGACGGTATAGCGTTTGGCCTCGTCGATTCTGTCGCTGCTTCGCACTGCACGCTTGAGTGCTTTGCCTATCACAATCACTAGGCCCTGAACGACCAGGAATATCAATGCAATCTGGATCAGATCAAATACGGTGACCGAGTGTTCTCCGTATTGCACAATCTTATATTGGACTATTTCTGTCAATGACATACAACGAAATTAAGAAATCAGAGGCTTGAATAACACATGCGGCGAAGAAAGATTCCCTCAGTACAATTCTCATTTCTAGTCAATTGTGAATTAATTTCGAAATTCTCTGCGGAAAACTGAAACCAAATGAAAGAATTCACGTTAAAATACCTTGTAAGTTCTCATGTAGAGATAATAGATAGTTTAATTGTTTTCATTTATTTACCATTGAAGGCCGTCCAACGGGATGGCCTTTAATATTTCCCCATTTTTTGGAAATCAATTGCCTCTGTCAACCGATCTCACCCTCCAATTTTATTGTACTTCTCAATTTTTGTGATGATTCATCCCATAGATGAATTAGCTTTGTGACACACAACTCACAACAATCATGAAAACAAAAATAATCTCAACTCTCTTCCTTGCATTTGCGCTTGTCGCGTCATCATTTCTTGTTTTAAAAGATGGAGAAAGTATCTCTATCGGGACTAAAGCACCTATGTCATCTCATAAAATGATGGGCGCTGATGGTGCTGAATATTCTCTTGAAAGTTTGAAAAAAGAAAATGGCCTCCTTGTGGTATTTTCATGCAATACATGTCCATTTGTTGTAGGAAGAGGAACTGATACTGAAGGATGGGAAGGCCGTTATGCCAGTCTTAAAACACAGTGTGACAAGGCAAAGGTAGGTATGGTACTAATCAATTCAAATGAAGCCAAGCGTGATAAGGGAGATTCAATGGAAGATATGAAGTCACATGCAGCAGAGGCAGGCATTGGCCATATTCCATACGTTATGGACGAAAAGCACAAAGTAGCAGACGCTTTTGGTGCCAAAACTACTCCACATGTATTTCTTTTTAACGCCGATATGAAACTGGGTTACAAAGGTGCTATTGATGACAATGTCGACAAGGCAAGTGAAGTTGGCGAGCATTGGGTAATCAATTCTTTGGCAAATATGAGCACAGGAAAGCCTATTGATCCGCAAGAAACGAGAGCAACGGGTTGCAGCATCAAACGTGTGAAATAAAATATTTTAGAAGTAAGGAAGCCGCAATTGATTATGTCGATTGCGGCTTTATTTTGCCCACATAAAAACCTTGTCATTGTTCATGAACTGCTCTAGGTCTTTTGTGAAAAGTATTGTCAATAGATCTATCATAGGCAGAACTCCTAAGCCACCACCCAGGGTGAGCACGTAAATGATAGGCACTTTCATATCCGTTCCCAGATACATTCTGTGTACTCCAAATAGTCCAAGTCCGACAGTCAACATTGCGGCGACCCATCGTGGATTTTCGCGTCGCTGACCAAGTGTGTCCTGAATCGAAATCAACAAAACCTTGTCCAACTGGGCATCTTGTTGAGCATAAGAATGCAGCTCAATCAAAGTAAGGGATACGGGTTGATTTGCGCGAAGCGCAGATAAAGAAAACAGAACGAGCAACGTCAATAAGAGTCTATACACAGACAAATAAGTTTATGACGAAGATAAAGAAAGACGATTAGAGGATCAGCATCGCATCGCCGTACGCATAAAAGCGATACTTCTCTTTGATGGCTTCCTTGTATGCCTTCATCATCAAATCGTAACCACCAAAAGCAGCAGCCTGCATCAAAAGAATTGAACCAGGAGCGTGGAAATTAGTGACCATCGCATCGGCAATGTGGAATTCGAAAGGAGGAAAGATGAACTTGTTGGTCCAACCGTCAAAAGGTTTCAGCTGATCATAGGTGCTTACGCTAGTTTCCAACCCACGCATTACAGTTGTACCAACTGCACAGATCTTCTTTTTAGCGGCTTTGGCGCTGTTGATGGTATCGCAAGTAGATTGCAGGATGTGTGCTTCTTCCGAATCCACTTTGTGCTTGGTAAGGTCTTCAACCTCAACGGTACGGAAAGTACCCAAACCTACGTGCAAAGTGAGTGAAGTAAATTCAATTCCTTTCAATTCAAGACGTTTCACCAATTGCTTCGAGAAGTGTGTTCCGGCAGTAGGTACGGCCACAGCTCCTTCGTTCTTGGCAAAAACTGTTTGGAATCGCTCAGCATCTTCCGGCTCAATTGGTCGGTCAATGTACTTTGGAAGTGGAGTTTCTCCAAGCTTGTAGACAGCTTGTTTGAACTCATCATGCGTTCCATCAAACAAGAATCGCAAAGTTCGTCCACGAGAAGTAGTATTGTCAATTACCTCAGCAACGAGTTCATCGTTTTCACCGAAATAAAGCTTGTTTCCAATTCTAATCTTACGCGCAGGATCAACCAATACGTCCCAAAGGAGGCTTTCTTGATTCAATTCACGCAATAAAAACACCTCGATAGTGGCGCCAGTCTTCTCCTTATTTCCGTACATACGTGCAGGAAATACTTTAGTATCATTGACACACATAATGTCACCATCATCAAAATAATCCAAGATATCCTTGAAATGACGATGTTCAATTTCACCGGTGTCACGGTGAATAACCATCATACGGGATTCATCACGGTGATCAGCAGGGTGCTGAGCGATGAGTTCTTCAGGAAGTTCAAATTTGAATTGAGACAGCTTCATACATCTATATTTTATAGTCGGAAAGGCGCGGAAAAAGCGGACGCGAAGGTAGTTAAATACAAGGGATTTTCATAATCGGCTTTCAGAGCAATGACAAGTAGCTAGTATGTAAGGGAATACGGCTTGTGGCCAACAATGATTACTAACTGATTATCAATCAGCTATATCAATATTTCGAATAGTTTTTTCCAGATCCTCAATGGACATGGCTTCCTGCACAAAAAACTCGCCACTCGATTCTCTTCTCAAAGCGGAAAGGAATGCTCCGGAGTTCACATTGGCACCCAATTCATGTGCTAATGAGCGGATATAGGTTCCTTTAGAGCAACCTGCAGTGAAAGTTGCTTTTGGAATGTCAACTTCCTCAAGCACAAATTGATTGATCGTAACCCAATTTTTACGCATCTCGACAGGCTTGTTTTGTCGGGCCAGTTTATATGCTCTCGTCCCATCAATTTTCTTAGCACTGTATGCTGGAGGTGTTTGTTCCAGTGCACCCTCCATACTTTTTACTGCATCACGAAGGATTTTAGGGGTGAGATGATCGACGGAAAACTCAGCATCGGCTTCGGTTTCGGAATCATAGGATGGCGTAGTTTTCCCAAAAGTAATTTCACCTGTGTATACCTTGTCATCGTTCATGATAAGGTCAATCTTCTTGGTCATTTTTCCGGTGCAAACAATGAGCAATCCGGAAGCCAAAGGATCTAAAGTTCCGGCATGACCAACTTTGATCTTTTTAATGCTAAAATGATTTCGAATGACATGACGTAGTTTATTGACAACATCAAACGAAGTCCACCCAAGGGGTTTATCTACTAATAAAATGGTACCTGATTGAAAGTCTTCGCCGCTGGCAAATTTATTGGGGGTAGGAAACATGCCGCAATTTTAGGGATTTTTTTAAAATTTACCGATACAATTGAAATCACCCTTGGACGCTCAGAAAACCGCGACGATCCATACTTCCGAGCATGGAGGTTACCAACCATTCGTCGAAATAGCGCAGACCTTCATTCCCAACTTCTTCCACATATGCTCGGGCATTGCTAATACTACGAATGAGGATTCTTCCTACTTCTCCATCTCTCAATTGTCGGGTAAAATCTAAAGGGTCCACTACCCTAACCGACGTTCCTGGAAGCGGCCGACCAACAGTCCCGGAGCTGGAGGCGGTTTGCATCATAATCTTTCCTGCGATATCTGGTCCCAGGTAATCTGGCGTATTGATGGCGAAAACACCAGTAGTTTCATTCATGCCTACAGATTGGTAAACCGCTACATCCATTTGCCGAAGGCTCAATACCACATCATCATTGAGGGGAGCTTGACTAGTGAACAGACGATTCAATCTTGGTAAATTGAGATTCGAAATATGGGTCAATTCATCTTGGTCAACCAATAAAATTGACGGGTTTACGGCAGAGACCTCGGCACCAAAATTACCGAGTGAACTACCAGCCAAAGACACTTGGATATCCGAACCCATAATTGTGGCCAATACCAACTCGATGGTATAGCCGAATGCATTGTTCCAACTGAGGTTAGAAAACACCAACTCGTCCTTTTCTTTGGCTAGCACTTGCTGGATTGACTTGCAGCGCGTCAAAATATTCTCGTGCGAAAATTTGAGCAGACTTATGGCATTATTTTCATCTTTTCTGGCGATAATCAGCGCAGTATCATACTTATTAATATCTCGCAAGGGGCGCAAGTATTTCCCGGCTAACGCGACCGATTCAAGGCTGCTTCCCAATTTGAGCAAAAGCTCCATCTCCCCTATCAAGTCCTCCAAGTAAATGACGTTTTTGGCCACCGGAACGAAGCGGGTAAAAGACAAGTCTTTGCTGGTAAGGATAGTATCGCACTCTGCAGTGTTCAAGGCAAAAAGCTGCTGCTCGGGCGACCATGAAGCATCGCAAGGCATGACAGCCAAGCCCAATCGGTGAAGTGCCACGTGAATAGCCATGGTATCTAGAGACTTGGGCAACAAAGTGCCCACTTTCTCTATGTTCGAAATCCGGTCTTGGATGAGTTCGGCAAAAGCCAAAGATTTAATCAATTGTCGGCGTGAAGACCGCGTCTCCTCCCCTGCGGAAATTGTAAAGTCATTGTCGCGAAGAGCTTTGATCATGCACTTACCCAAAGTATCCGAATTGCAAACTTTCTTGGCATAGTTGGCCGATTCTAGCTCGGTGATTTTTTGCCGTATACCAAAGGACGAAAACTCGCCAAAGACAGGTTCTCCAATATCTACGAAGACTTTTCGAAAAAGCACATCTATAGAAGGCAAGGTTGTTTTTTCACTACCTAATTTAAAGGTAAAAGGGGTGCCTTGAAGGTTTCCTAAATACACAGGAATAACTGGTTCTTCCATCCCTTCCATGATGTGTTCGATTCCTTTTTTGAATTCCAGAATCTGACCTGTACGCGTGACCGTACCTTCGGCAAAAATGCATACGATGTGGCCATTATTTATGTGGTTTCTGCATGCTTCATTGAAATCCCGAAGGTCGTTTTCACCACCACGAGCGTTGATTGGAATCATATGTAGTCGACGGAGCATCCATTTCAAAGCTCTTTTCTCATACATATCTCTCAACATAACAAACCTAAGTTGGCGAGGAAAAGCCATGAGAAGAAGCACAAAATCCATAAAAGAACCATGGTTAGCAACCACTAAGGCTCCGGATTTCTTTGGTATATTTTCGAGTCCTTTAATTTGAAGATTGTAGAACAACCTTCCGAAGCCTACGACCAATAAGCGCAGGAGATAATCGGGCACAGAAAGGAGCGATACGATTGCCACCACAGACATAAAAACACCTGCAACTACAAAGATCATAGATGACGAACCGACTGCCTGCAAACCGTTGAACAAAACGGCTGAGATCATGACTGCAGCGGCAACCCCCATATTCATAAACCCGAGCACCTGTCCTAGAACTCGCCCTTTAATTCTCTCTTGGATCCAGGCATTGAGTGGCACTTTGAACATACCAGATAAGACAGCCATAGCAAAAGACAACGTACTAAAAAGCCACAGAGGAGTTTCCCAAATACCGATGGTGAGTAACATTCCTGCCATTCCAATAGCAGAAAAAGGAACCCAACCCAATTCAATTCGATTTTTATTGAGCACTCCACTCAACCAGCAACCGAAGCCCACTCCCGTGGCAATACCGGCCAAGAGAAGACCTGTTTGCGAAGCAGAAAGCCCATATTGCTCAGGGGCATACATCAGTAAATTAAGTTGGAATAGAGATCCCATAAACCAAAAGGCAACAAGGCCGAGCAAGGTAATTCCCAGTTTGGGATTCATCATCACAATTTTTAGCGACTTACGCGCAAATGAAATGGGATTGGCCCCTTGGGCTAAACCGGTCGTTACGACAGGTTCTTCCTTCACATCAATACGCGTGCTAGTCCACCATCCGCTGAGAGCGAGAACCATGAAAAGGGCACCCAAACATACCGTGCCATATCCAGGCAGATCCGCCAGAGCGCTTGCTGCGACCATACCAAGAAGGACACACACAAATGTGATCATCTCCATCATTCCCGTGCCAAAAGCAAGGCCTTTTTCACCTCCTACATCCCGAATCAATCCATACTTAGCCGGTGAATAAAGGGCGCTTTGAACTCCCATGAGAAGAAGGGCAAACAAGCACAATCCTAAACTTTCAATGGCAAAACCGGCGAAGGCAAGAACCATTATAAACACCTCAGAGAGCTTGGCAAGACTAACTACAGTGGCCTTGTTGTATTTCATGCTCAATCTAGCCGCCAAGGGTGAGAAAAGGATGAATGGCAACATAAGCAGTCCTGAAGCAGCAGCCAACACGGCTGCTTTCTGATCTTCGGCCACCCAGGAAACGCATATGAAGGAAACTGCTCCTTTAAGAAGATTATCGTTAAAGACTCCCATGAACTGGGTAGACAAAAGCGCAAACCATTTTTTTGTGATAGAGGAAAACATACTTCAAAGTTTTAATGTGGAATCAAGACTGATAAGTAGAATTAGAAGCGGTGGTGAATACCTACATCAGCAATGAGATTGATGACATCCGATTGAAAGAAAGAGCTTTGACCAAAGCCAACTAAGAGACTCAAACCAGTGTTCCAACGCGAAGCAAATTCGAATCCCATTCCAGTGCCTGTTCCGTGCGCAACGAGTGGCATAACATTCTGGAATGATTCATCCACGTCCGGTGACTCAATGTGAAAAGATTCAGAATGGCTTGCAAAAACTAGAAGGTTTACCTGCCTACCACGATAAAAACGCCCCAAGGCTGTGAGTCCAAGACTCATTTGGCGTTGCTCATTCATTCCGAAATAACCAACTGTCGTTTGAATACCAATAGCCCTGTGCCAGAATCGCGCTGACAAACCAATTCCGCCAGTCGCTCCAGCACTGAATCCGATGTGAACCTTACTATTGGCGGTCGTATTGAGTCGGATATGTTCCGTTCGCGCCTTGTTAGACTTTTGGGCCGATAAATCTGCGATCCCACATCCTACTAGTAAAATTATTGCAATGATTAGAGTTTTCATGTTGATTGATTTGATGGATTTCTCCGTTCGTCTTTCTTTGGCAAACCTGCAGCCAAATCAAAATATCTACAATCACACTTTGCTATTTTACGTATTTTACAAATTGTACACTTATATGAAATAAAGTCTTATTTTAAGGGCTTTATAAACATTCAATACGTACTTCTAATTACAAATATATTTCCCTTGTATTTAGGACTGTACTCCGCTGTCACAGTCTGCATTGACTCCATAAATCATCAAATATTCAGGCAGATTTGCCCTTGTCAGCCTTTTAATTTACATTTAGTTGCGTTCAAGACTCGAGCATGAGAGTGGGCATTGTCCATCTTTAAGTTTAAGCCTTAACCAATAAACCGACTATACTGTATTAATCATGAGATTCTCAACTTGCTTGAGTCTCTGTGCTGCATTTTGGCCTCTACTTTTACTAGCACAAGGGGGCTATGTCAATGTATCTTCAGCACAGGGTATTTCGGCTATGAACCAAAATCCCTCCTGGGGAGCTGGCGCTAGCTTTATCGATTTCGACGATGATGGCTGGGACGATCTGAGCTTTCCAATGAAAAACGACTCGCTCAAATTTTACCGCAACAACAATGGGACATTTGAAATCATGCCTTCTTTTGGGCCCAATACAGGAGATGCGAAACAGGTCTGCTGGTTTGACTTGGATAACGATGGTGACCGCGATGTTTTAGTTACCTACTATTTGGCACCAACTCTCCTTTTTCGAAATGATGGCGATTGGCAATTCACCGACATAACTGAGGACGCTGGCATTCCTACTCACCCCATAGCCAAAACATTCGGGGCAGCTTGTGGTGATTACGACAAGGACGGATTTTTAGATATCTATCTTTCGAACTACAATTGGCTTAGCGGACCCACCAATTGGTTGCTGCACAACATGGGCGATGGGACATTTGAGGAGGTCGCTCAAATCTTGGGAGTAGACAACGATGAAAGTCCAACTTTTCAATCGACATGGATTGATTACAACAACGACACGTGGCCCGACATCTACGTTATCAATGACAAAGCTCCTGAAAACGCCATGTACCGCAACAATGGCGATGGTACTTTCACCGACGTAAGTGAAGAAACGGGCACCGACATTGTGGTTGATGCTATGAGCAATGCAATTTGCGACTATGACAACAACGGATACCTCGATATTTATGTGACCAATAGCAGCACAGGAAACGTACTATTGAAAAACAACGGGGATGGCACCTTCACCAATTCCACGTTAGAAGCAGGAATGTCGGTATTTGCTCTTACTTGGGGAACAACTTGGGTTGATCACGACAATGATCTTCATGACGACGCCATGGTACTCACCACCTACGCTCCTATAAATCATCGAAATTATTTCTACAAGAATCAGGGAGATGGCACTTTTGTGGATTTCACAGTAGAATCTGGCATATATCAAGACACACCATTGAGTTATTCGAATGCCAAAGGGGATTTCAATAACGACGGTTATTTTGACATTGCAGTTGCGAATAGTCAGCCCTCTACTTGCTTTTTATACGAAAACAATGGAGGCGTAAACAATTATCTGAAACTCGACTTGGAAGGAGTAGTAAGCAACCGGGATGCTGTTGGGGTCTGGTTGGATTATTATATTCAAGGCGCCAAATACGTCGAATACACGACTTGTGGGGAGAATTATTTAAGCCAAGATTCTCACGCTGAAATTCTATCGATGAGTGAAGCTTTGGTCATGGATTCTCTATTCATTTATTGGCCCTCTGGGCAAATGGAGAAACTCACCAATATTGCAGCCAATCAAACGCTTCACCTTTTGGAGGGTAGCACACTCCTCAATTCGGTGCAGTTCGAAGGATCTTCAACGATTTGTCAGGGAGATAGTCTGCTCCTAGACGCTGGAGAGGGACAATCCTACGAATGGAACACCGGCGACACAACCAGGTATATTTCCGTGATTGAATCGGGTGAATATAGTGTTCAAGTGACCAACCAATTTGGGCTCGTCATCCACTCAGACAATGTAGAAACCATCTTGGTCTATCCGGCGGAATATACGCCAACAACGACTTCTGTTTTATGCAACAACCATGCGACGGGAGCCATTGAACTTAGCACGA
>JBLHIB010000096.1:0-13880 GCA_047615865.1 Gammaproteobacteria bacterium | reverse complement strand
TAAAGCGATCTTTGATTACCGCCAATCCTCCCATATTCAGGTGAATCAAATCATCCTGACGGTAAAATCGGTAGTCCCTTAACTCGTCCATTACCAGCTCGTAAATTGGGAGATAAGTGCAATTAGGGAAGGCGGCTTCAAGATTTTCACACAGTTTTATAAGACGTGCCTTCGAGCGTTGGTTTTGCACAGCTCCATGTCTGAGGTGCCGAATGGGCGATACGGTTAGAATGATTTCAATATGCGGGTTGACTGACTTAATTTTCTCGATAGCAGCGGCCATTTTTGCTGTCATCCTCTCCTCAGAAAGCATCACTTTGCTAAAATCGGCAGAGGGCAGGCGGTGGCAGTTATTCACCACTTTTTTCGTTTTATGCCACTCGAAGGCGATGGATGTCCCGAAGGTGAGAAATAGGAAATCGGCTGATTTCAGTTCCTTTTGCAGCAGCCTTCTTTTGCCATTCGCGTCATTCAAAAATTCCTGGGTAGACGACTTATTCAATGAGCTGTGAAAATCAGGGTGAAAGAATGATCCATTACTTTCTAGGATGTGCTCTTCGTTCAATTCCCTTTTTTCGAGTGAATCCGTGATTTGATCGGCTATGCAGAAAGGATTATAAGTGATGCCAAAAGGATTGACGTAACTCATGAACTTGAGATCATTCAGCCACCCGCCAATTTCTTCTGTAGAGCAACGCCCAATAAAAATCAATTTCGATTCATAATCGATCAGTTTTCTGGCATCGGAAAAGGGTACTTGGGTGAATAAATTCATTTCCCCAGGAAAAGAAAAAGCCATCACTTGCGGTTAGTGAACTTATTTGATTTTAATTCTTGATTTTTCGTGACTGCAAGGGGTAACTTGTCTTTACGATCCCATTAACAATTCTTTGATGGGTGATTTATATAATTGTCGAATTGAACCATTTTCTTATCGTTAACTTTGCGGTAGCCTACGCATTTATGGGAGAAAAAAGGATTGTCTTAAGAACTTCACAGCTTTCACATCGCTACTCTTCCGAGGAAAAATTGTCCTTTCCAGACCTTGCTTGCACGAAAGGTCAGCACCTTTTAATTTCTGGGAAATCGGGTGTGGGTAAAACCACTTTATTGCATCTGCTGGGTGGTCTCAGTTCCATTCAATCTGGTAAAATTTGGATTGAAGAACAAGAGATGTCGGCCATGTCCAAAAGCGAAAGGGACGCCTTTAGAGGAAGGCACATCGGGTTCATCTTTCAGCAAGCTTCATTTATTCAAGCACTAAATGTGTTGGACAATGTTTTGGCATCGCAGTATTTCGGTGCGAAAAAGGTAGACGTTGACTTTGCCATGAGGCTCTTAGCAGAATTGGGGATTGAAAGATTTGCCAAAAGGAAAACAAACGAGCTAAGTGGGGGAGAGCGTCAACGCTTGGCAATTGCTAGAGCCCTGTCCACATCTCCCGACTTGGTTTTAGCTGATGAACCTACTTCAAGCCTGGATGATGAGAATGCTCTAAAAGTTCTGCATCTATTGGTGAGTGAGGCTGAGAAAAACGATGCTACATTGGTTATCGTGACCCATGACAATCGATTGAAGTCCAAATTTGAAAACCAAGTAGAGCTATGAATTTGGTCAAGATCAGCTTAAAGAATATCACAAGTAAGCCCCACCCGGCTATTCTAACGCTAATCATGCTCACGATGGGAGTGGCTCTAGCTTCGTTGTTGGTGCTAGTGGGCGGTGCTTTAGATGAAGGGTTCAAGAAAAATATTCGCGGAGTGGATATGGTAGTGGGGGCAAAAGGCAGTCCGCTTCAACTTATTCTATCGGCGGTTTATCAAATTGATAATCCTACTGGAAATATTCCTTTGGAAGAGGCGGAGCAATTGGCCAATAATCGGCTGGTAGAGTCGACGATCCAGCTTTCTTATGGCGATAGCTACAAAGGGAGAAGAATAATCGGAACATCCCATGACTACATTGAGCTATACGATGCTGAACTCTTGGCGGGTCAGCTTTATGAAGCGCCTTTTGAGGCAGTAGTTGGATCCATCGTAGCCAGTGAGAATAGCTTAGAAGTGGGCGATGAGTTTTACAGTGCTCATGGCGCAGATGAGGGAGCCGAAACCCATGAAGATCATCCCTTTCTAATCAAAGGGGTTCTCAAGCCATCTGGTTCTGTTTTGGATAAATTGATCCTTACCCAGCCAGAGAGCATTTGGGAAGTTCATTCCCACGAAGGAGATTCTTCCAAAAAGGAAATTACCGCCATGCTGGTAAAGTTCAAAAACAAAATGGGCATGATTAGCTTGCCGCGAATGGTGAATCAAAAAACCTCCATGCAAGCCGCTCTTCCAGCCATTGAGGTCAACCGATTGTTTGAATTATTTGCCATTGGAATATCGACGCTGCGAATTGTAGCTCTTTCGGTTCTTCTGTTGGGAGCGATCAGCATTTTCGTGTCAATGGTTAATTCATTGAAGGATCGAGTTTTTGAGCTGGCCCTCATCCGCTCAATGGGTGCGACCCGAACCCAAGTATTCCTAATGATTATGATAGAAGCCCTGCTGTTGAGTGTTGTCGGGATCGTTTTTGGTCTGGTAGTTTCTCACACGGGAATTTTGGCTTTGAACGATTACGCGAGTGATCAATTCGGAATTTCCATTTCGTTCTTGAAGGTGTCTTCGGCCGAGTGGATTATTATAGGTATTACCTTATTGCTCTCTCTTTTGGCAGCATTGTTGCCAGCCTTAAGGACTGTTAAAATTGATGTTTCAAAAGTACTTTCATCTCATGTTAAATAAGACTCTAGTCGTTATTGTTTGCCTGTTTTCTATGCTTTCGATGAGCGCACAAACAGAATTGTCATGGACAAATTTGATGGACATCACTTTTAAAGATGTCTACCTGGAGTCAGATGATATGTATGTGTACTATCCACTTTTCAAGGAGAAACAAAAATCTCTGGACGGTCAAGAGGTAGCCATCACTGGTTATATTATACCAGTGGATGTCGAGTTAAACCAATACGTTCTGTCTGCATTTCCCTTCAGCGCGTGTTTCTTTTGCGGAAACGCAGGCCCTGAATCAGTAATGGCTATTTATTTTGCTTCGCCTGATCAATCCTTTAAAACTGACCAAAGAATTACTCTAAGCGGAATCTTAGAGTTGAATGATACCAACGTCGACGAGTTGGTATACGTTCTTCGGAATGTAAAAGTGAAAGACTGACCTTTTAGGAAATCTTATTGAGCTTTCGCCGCTTATCAATTTGGTTATGGATCCAATTCTGAATTGGAATAATTTCGTCTGAAAGTGGGGTCCATCTAAGTGACGGGCTATCGCTTTCTAGCTTTTCTAGTTGCTTTCCGTTCAAAGTCAAAAATCTTTGAAAATCGTAACCAGTTGATTTAATTTGATTGAAGACGGTAATTATTAGCCTCTCTCTCTCCGTCATGTTATTCTTTTTCATTTTTGACAAATTCTCGAGAGCTTTGTTGCAGTAATTCTTACCTGTTCTTTTTTTCGATTCTTGAATATCACAACCCGCAATAAACAGATAGACATTTCTGTGAAACCGTTCCCTTTCTGAAGTGTCTCCAATGGCTTCAATCTCAGCTATTAAAACCTCGGCAGCTTTGGCAGATTGATTTTTTGAGATAAGCCAAATGGCTTTTGTAAAGTGATAAAATGCAGATGCATAAGGAACTCTGGATGTATAGAATGAGGAAATCCGTTTTTCGATTTCTTCCTCCAACGAATCGAGGTTTGATTCATAAAAGTCGAGTAAAACTAAATTTTTCCGATTGGTGTAGCTTTCATAAGTGTCATTCTTGACGAGCTTATCCGCTAAACTAAAACTAATACGAGCTGCTTGAAAATCTCTTAACATGACCTGAGTTTTTCCTATTTCAGTTTTCAGCTCGCTTACACCTTGGTTTGATTGTAGAGGAGGACTATAAAGTCTGTTTTCTACAAGTGCGTTCATGAGCTCAATTGCAGCTTGATACTTTTCGTTATTGAGCAAAAAAGATACTTCTGCCATCGCTCTTAGAAACCCAATGGTTGCAGATCTTGATTTGGTCTCCAACTCTTTAAGTTTTGTCATGCGCTCTTGCTGACTCTCGATTTTATCGTCTTCTCGTTTGAGGTGAAACAAGAATTCTGAGTAGATATTTCTAGCTTGGTGGAGGTAGAGGTTTAATTCATTGGCATGATCTATTTCAGCCTCATAGCGACTGATAGTTCTATATGCTCGATAAGTAGCGTAAGAGACTTTCAGCAGTTCTTTAGCCTCTAGTAGTTGATCGAATAGTTCATATTTTTCCGCTCTATTTTCTACTTCATTGAGCAATTTTTCGGCTATGTCGCGCTCTCCTCTGGATAGAAAAATTTTGGACTGTTCAATTCGTTTCTGATTGATTGACCTATTTCGAAATTGATTGCTGTACTCACCAGGACGATCAATGTTCTGCGTCAACGTCAAGCATTCCAGTACGATATCCTTTGTCCTAAGAATGAATAAATTTTGTTGAAGTTTTGGCTTCTTATCGATTTTGAGAGCCTTAGTGGCTTGTAATCTGGTAATATTGGGATCAGACTCAATCAAATCAATTAAGCCTCCAATTTCTTTGAAGTCCTTGTGCGACCTATTCTGGAAGGCCTTGGTATATATTGAGATAGTTTCTTTTTCATTCCGATTTAAAGCGGAATAAATAGAAACCAATTCAGAAAATCTATCCTGTTTGATCATTAAAAGTAGATGGGTGTAGAGCAAAAATACTAAAAAACTTCGCCCTCTAATTATCAAAATTGAAAGAGGGGAGTCAAAATGGCCCCCCTCTTTCAATTTTGATAATAATTATTGAGTGATTTTCACATTAATTTCAGCCTACTCTACGATGAGTTTTTTAGTTTCATTCAGCGTCTCAGAAGAGATCTGAATGAAGTAAATTCCTGGCGCTAAATTTCCGTAGTTCAATTGATAAATATCCGCGTTTACAGTGTAAAGATCTGTCTGCAATAATTTAGCCGATATGTTGAAGAGTCTAAGTTCTGTTCTAAGACTATTCATGCTTTCGGGTATCCTTAAGAAAACAGATCCATCGCTTGATGGATTTGGATACATGAAGACATCATCAGAATTCTGAATATGGTTGTTGAAAATCGATACAGGGTCACTGAAGGCAAACTGTCCGTCAAAATCAACTTGCTTCAGTCTGTAATAAGATAATCCATCCAAAGGATCTCTATCTCTCTCACTGTAGCTCAATAAACTATTTGAGTTTCCCGCGCCCGTGACTGTCAAGATGGGTTTCCAGTCCAAATTTTCGTTAGCTCTTTCTACTACAAAATAATCGTTGTTTAATTCCGTGGCAGTTTTCCAATCAAGGTCTACAAAAGTTCCTTTGAGTTCTGCATCGAAGGAAATAAGCTCAATGGGCAGAGGAGCTAAGAAGTAATTACTGGTATTGCCTAGGGTAACATACATGCCGTTGGTAATGGGAACGTTTTGAAATTTCGCCACATTCCCACCAGGAAGCCCTGCACTTGGAGAGTTGAGATTATAGATATTAGCATTGCTAAAATCTTGCGGATCTGCATTCGAATGCGTCAATAATTTCAATAGGTTGAAATCTTGAGAGATTTGACTAGCACTATCCGAAGCACTGAAATTTACCTGAATGTTGGCGGTAGCCACATCCCCACTTTCGTAAATCTTCCATACTTGACCAGATCGTTCTTGAATAGGGTCGGGTAAAACACTGAATGGATTGGAGGTATTGCTGTATGGCCATGTATTCGTAAACGTTTCATTATTGTGCCCCCACATTATATAGCTGTTGGCAGAGTTGAATGTCGGATTGTTCACTCTAAAAATGGCAGACGGTCCAGAAGCGTCCGTATGGGCAGATCCGTCACCAGCTTGACCCAGTCCTGCAATTTGATTGCTGAAAAGATCTTGCTCGGGATCCGATAAATCCCATATTTGTGGCGTGCCACTTCCTGTTAGAGTTATATTGTATTTTCCCGAGAGATAGTTTTCCAAGATAACTCTTCGAGCTTGGGTCATTTCAGGCTCATGGAAGGAGATAAATTCAGCAATCTTTCCGTCAAATGCACATCTTCCATCCGAACTTGTACCGTTGGCGAAATGGAATCGCGTATTGTCATTTACTGCTCCAAGACCTATTCGACCAGGATGACCCCAAAGTCGTCCAACTCCGAATTGATTGTACCCTGCAGATGTGCTGCTTGGTGTACCTTTTTCTCCATTGACATAAATAGTCAATGGCTCACTTGAAAAATTGTCATAGATGCATGAAACCACATAATTCTGTCCTTCTGTGAGTTCCTGGGAAAAAGCATGAACACTATTTGATTTGTTTCCATTGTTTCCCCAGGGAGCTTGATTTCCTTCAATAGTATCTGTTGTGGCACTGTTGTCCTCCCCATCATTGTCACTATTGTTCCATGCATGAAAATAGAGACGTCTGCGATGTAAGTATATCGAGACACCTCTTGCTCCTCCGCCCTGTTCATATAGCAAGCGCGCATTTTCCGTCGTAGGATCATCAGCGGAAGTAGTAGCGGTAGGGAGTACATCTGGGCTAAAGACAAAGAAATAGGCTAGCTTGTCAACAGTTCCTGAAGTATTAACTCTTTGGTCATTTTCAATTTCATAAAAATCAGCAGAGCCTGGCATGGAATTCCCATTAAAGTCAAGTGCGTTTTGACCGTTGATAGAACTAGCAGTGTTAGTGGCAGGACCACTTTGGTCATTAATTGCGATACTGAAAGGAGACCTATTTGCCAATGAAATTTTAATTCCTGTGGTCTCTAACGTCGCATCTATCCACACCGCATTATCTGAATTTTTCCCAATACCAGCTGCTCCCGTCCATTCAAAAGGTTCGTAATCGAGAATGTTGTACACCAATTGATCGGGTTGCACAATTGTAGTTTCTCCGTTAGGTGTGGTACCTGTAAGATTAAATTCAACCGTTTCGAGACTTTCAGCTAAGCCATCGGGATAAACAAAGAATGGTCCAATAAAAGCCTCATTTGTAAATGGAGGGAATAGCACAGTGCCTGTCTCGGCTCCTGCATAATCTTGACTATAAGTGGCACTTCCCGGTGTCATATCGAAATTCACAACGACATCTCTACTTGAAATGGGGTCAAGAGTTATCAAAAGTGAAGGAGCACCGTTTGATTCAAAACCTGATTGTGACGGTGCAGCAAAGTTTGCTACTGGAATATCATCGTCTATAATATCTATAGTTTGACGGAGTGACATTACTGATATGGCTCCTGCTCCTCCCTCAACATTTGCGATTCTGATTTCGAGAGTTTCGAGGGCCTCATCCACATTGTCATCTAAAATCGGTATGGTTAACGTTTGCGTAGAAGGCGGACCAGCAGGGAAACTCAAACTGCTCATAAATGTGTTGTCGTAATCTTGAGGGTCTAACCCCGAAGCGCTCGACCTCGCAGTGGTCCCCACGTTTCTTACCGTTATACCGCATGTAACAACTCCTGTTGCCGTCCCATCTCGCACCACCGAGACATCAACAGTACCTGCAGTTTCATTGACTTGAATATTAGTAGCCCATGAAGGGAAACTAATTTTTGGTGGGGGGTCATCGTCAAAAATGGAATAGTCCAGCTCAAAATTAGGACCAATCAAAAGGGTTGGTTCTCCGATAGGTGAAGTTGTACCCGTAAGCTGAATTACAAAGTCTTCAGTTGATGGGTCCTCAGCCACAACATCGTTAATTATTCTTAGCTGAATAAACGTAGTCGCATTTCCACCAAAAAAAGAAGCTGTTGCGCTAGTTAGACCAAGAGTTGTCGAATTATAATAAAAATCGGCGCCCCCTGATGGACCCGGTCCAAGCACGGCAGCTTCTGGGATTAAGATGAAATCAACGTCAAAATCACCTGCTCCTGGAATTGGAGTATAATTGAGATTAAGCTCAACATTAACAATTGAAAAATCAGGAGAAGGATCAGATTCCAATCCCAAATCAGTTTCAAGCACAAAATTTATTTCTGGCTTTAACCAAGCCAACGTATAAAACGCACCATCGGGAATGTTGGCTTCAATTTCATAATCAAAAGGAGTAGTTCCAGTCTGTTCAATTTCGCGGACAATAGTGGTGGAAAGAGTAAAGTCAGGGATATTAGCGCTGGTCTCATCAATTAGTAAAACCAATTTGGAATTTACGACTGTATATCCTGAAGGCCGATCTGGAAGGATTTCTACGTCAATTTCATGCAAAATATCGTAGACGAAATTAGTTCGATCGACACGCCACACTCTATTAAGCCTTTCAATATTGGTTGAGTTATCTGGAACACCCACACTTGTCCAATTCATGTTCAACCCATTATGACCCGTGAAGTAATATTGGTTAGGATCGCTATCCACAGAACCATCTGTACTGATACGAAATGGATTTCGACCTTGACTAAGATTGTGCAAATCCGAGTTATCTATGTGCTGGCCGAGACCGATGACATCTTTACCGTAAGCAAATTCATAACTATACCAATCTTGTGTACTTAAAACTGCCAAGTACTTTGCTGCCAAATAGTTTTGGACAATTAATCTTTGAGTTTCGGTTACCATATCCTTGTAATAACACATTTCTGCGAGCTTGCCTTTAAATGACCAAGTTCCAACGGTATTGGCGTTGCCATTGATAATCTGCTCTCTATCCACAGTATCATCGTTCACTGCTCCGAGTCCACATGGATTTGGGTGATTATACAATGTGCCTAGTAGCCCTTGATTATTAAATCCGCTGAAGTTATTTCCACCAGTCAAGGCTCCTGGTCCTCCGAAAGGAGTCCCATTTAGCCATCCTCTCAAGAAATTATTGGCATTATTTCCCAATACACCTGGAGTTGTCGCTTTAAATTGTGCGGAGAGAATGTAGGTCGTATTGGGTTGAATCGGATTTGAAACGTATGAATAACCCCATGCGGGAGTATTGTCAGCGTTCCCTGACACTTGCCCGTCATTATCAACAGCCCTATCGTAAGCTCCAATAATGAGTAGCCCATCATCAATCATGATGTTAAACCCCCTAACGGTGCCGCCTTCCTCATAAATCATCTGCTTTTCAATGATCTCTTCTGAGGTTCTGAATGCCAGAAAGACCATTTTATCATAAGTCACCTTTTCCGTATTCAGATCGTCAGATGATGCAAGAATAAAATACCTGTCGTCCTCAAAAGTGAGCGTTGGCAAACCATTAATAGTAAACGCAGGATCATTACGGAAGGTGGGCGGTAAAATATTGGCTGGAACAGTCGCATTGTCACAATCAGTTGAATAACTGACATCTGTCCAGGTACTTACGTCATCACCATCGGCTAATGCTGATAAGGTGCTAGCATCTAGCCATACGCCGCAAGTACTTACTGCTGTGCCTCCACAACCTGTGAGTGATCCCGTTTCCACACTCACCCCTCCGGGACCTTGTTGGGCAAAGATATTTCCCGAGCAGAACAGCACAGAAATAGTGATCAGAGAAACCGCATATATAAATGAAGATAATTTTGGGGAACTCATAATCAGCAATTTGATGCACTCTTTACTCAATTGTGCACCTCAGAGTTACATAACTCGACTAAAAATAAGATCCTCATCGTTTACAATAAGGCTTTCGTGGATGGGCAATAGGGGTTGATCTAAGGGACTACCAATTTCTTAGTCGCGCTAATAGCATCTGAAAAAATGCTTATGAGATAAATTCCTGGCTTTAGTTCGCCATACTTAAATTCGAAAATATCTGGGTTCGTATCGAATTGTTCAGTGTAAATCTGTTTGCCAGACATATCAAAAAGTCTAACAACAGTCTCAAAGTCTCGGGTTACAAATGGCAGGCGCAGAAATACGCTACCATTGGCAGACGGATTTGGATACATAAATACATCATCGCTATCGACAATTGTGTTGTTGAAAACAGAAACGGTTTCGCTGTATGAGAAGGCACCATTAAAATCTACTTGTTTTAATCTGTAATAGGAAAGGCCTATTAATGGAGCACGGTCTTCATCGCTATAAGTCAATAAACTATTTGAGTTGCCTGCGCCTGTTACTGTTGAAATCGGTTTCCAATCTAATTCATCGCTCGCTCGCTCTATTACAAAATAATCGTTGTTAATTTCAGTGGCCGTAGACCAATTGAGGTCTACAAAACTCCCTTTAAGTTCGGCGTTGAAGGCGAGGAGTTCGATGGGGAGGGGTATAGCGCTGCTTATATTTCCTAGGGCAATGTATACACCATTACTCACGGGTACATTTTCAAAAAACGCAATATTTCCCGAAAGAATCGAACCGCTAAGAATTAAAGCAGAGGAGAAATCTTGGGGGGTTGCTCCATTACTGTGAACCAATAGTTTTAATAGAGATGGATCAGAAGAAAGCTCATGCGAGTTGGAAGAATTACTAAAATCAATTCTCACATCTACTGCTGAAATGACATCATCCTGGCTCGAGAATCGCCATATTCTTCCTGATCTCTCGATAACACTATTTGGTAAACCCGAATTTACAAATGGCCACGTATTAGTTAGCTCTTCTTCATTATGTCCCCAAGTCAATATGGCATCTGCTGATGAGCTGAAAACTGGATTTCTCACCCTCAATTCAGAGAAACCTTGTGAATCTCCGTGCAGCGCAGTGCCTATGCTTGCAATTCCAGCAACGCCATTATTATAATCTGGCAACGCTGAACTAACACGATTAGCGTAATCAAGGTCAAAGCTTTGCACGCTCGCGTTCAAAGGTATATTGTACAGAGCTGAAAAGTAGTTGTGCAGAATTTGAATTCTTGCCACATTCATAATGGGTTCGTTGAGGTAGAGAAACTCACCCATTTTTCCATTAAAAAACCACCCTGGGTCGGTAGACCCTTCTTTATCTGGCCTATCATGAATTTTTGTTTGATTCCAGCATGCTCCGATTGCAGTTCTACCTCCATGGGTGTATAGTCTCCCCACTCTTCCGTCGTAACTACCTTGCACAATTCCATTGATGTACATACTTAATCCCGAAATATCAGATGGTGTAAATCCAGGACTGACAGGGTTGTCATATTCTCTTGAATAGTGACAACTAACCACATAAAACTCGCCCGTCACGAGATCTGTAGTGGATTGGACATAAGCCGCGCCCAAACTACTGGTACTTGTTGTGTTTCCTACGAAACCCCATGGGCTATGAGCACCGTCATTACTCCCATTCCATGCATAGAAATAAAGTTTGTTTTGAAGAATATAAACTGACATTCCTCTGGTTCCACCACCTTGTTCATAGATAATTTGTGGTGTGTTAGAATCGACCACATCAGGTGAAAAGACAAAAAACATTGATTTATTATCGTATTGACCTCCCGTATTGATTAAATTACTTTGTCCTTCCAGCGATCCAGTTTCACTGACCTTCATGTAATCTGCACCATCAAAATCGAGGAGTTTATGATTGTTAAGACCAGCAGCGGGAGTTGTGAGATTTGGACCAGCGTTGGCCACATCTTGAATGATTTCAATGGGGCGGGGAGCAAGATTTGGAATGCTCTGAATATTATTTTGCGAAGCGGTGGCGTCTGGAACCACCCACATTGTATTATCTGGAAGTTTTCCAACGCCTGCCAAACCTTGCCATTCAAATTCTGAATACTCTTTTATTGTGTATACGTGTTCATTATTAGTAGATCCAATTCCTGCATTGGTAGGTGTATTTGATAGGTCAAAGACTATTTCTTCGTTTCCTTCATTAGGTGCATCACCACCATAGACTGTAATTGAAAACCACTTTTCTATCTCTCCAGGTAGAAAAACGAGCTGCCCTGTTTCAGGATGTGAATAATCACTGTCCGCAAGTGGATCAGCGATAGCCGTTGATGCTCCTAAATCTATGGAGTAGTAAGCTACTACCTCCTTTTCACTGGGGGCACTTCCTTCATCAAACACAACGTAAATCCTAGGGTCAGAGATCGACTCAAAACCTTCTGAAGCAGTGGATTGAAATTTTATAGTCGGCTCTGCATCATTGTCCGTTATGGTTAAGTTGTGGGTCAAAATACTCCCGTTTCCTGCACCTACACCTGTAAGAGGTTGTATTTCAAAAATAATATTTTGATCAGGCTCGTCGCTAAAATCATCGGTTATGGGGAAAAAAACAGCTTGTTCCATATTTTCGCCCGGAGGAATGGTTACGGATAAGGCTCTTCGTCCGCCCGAAATGTTCACCCAACCCTGAGCACTTATAAGAGTATAGTCAAAACCATATTCCGCAGATCCAGCATTACCCGTAGTTGTATTTGGGCGTATAAGTCCAACTGTTGTTGAATTAGTTGTCATACCAAACACTGTGATATTAACCTGAGCCAATCCTGCGTCTTCGGCGACAGTATTAGCAGCAGAACTAAAACTTACCTTCGGTAATGGATCATTATCAAAAATGTTGAAAAATAGAGTATCATTCGCGCCAATATCTATCGAAGTAGTTAATGGATCCAAGATTATCATAAAGTCCTTAACAGGTGAGGCTTCTATAGTAGTATTATTGATAGCCTCGAAATTGATTACTGCCTCACTATTGTTGATGTCGAAAGGAACTGTCCCATCGATTCCGTTGTAATCTATTCCTCCCACCCCCTCTAGATCTACGAACTTGTAACCAACGTTAATGCTTGATATGGCACTTGGGGAGTAATTTAGTAAGACTCGAGTTTCAAGAGAAGATGTAGGTGGTGAATCCAGTTCGATAAAGTTTTGCGCTAAATTTTCGAAATTGATAGTGGGTTTAATTGCGCAAAGCGTGAGAAATGTTCCTTTTTCGATTTGAACGGTCGCTTCATAATAAGGTGCCAAGGTATCTGTGGGGACTGGACCGAAGCCTCTAATTTCAATAACTTCCGAATTTGTAGAGTTGAAATTCGGAACAAAATTACTCTGACTTTCTACCAAAATACCATATTTGGAATATCCTGTAGGCAAGGGGGGGAGCTTATCTAAATCATAGGTGCTCATTTTTAAATCGACAGTGCGGGTGCCCGTCAAACTGTTTAAATCCCATCTCCAAACTCTTTGAAGCCTTTGAATGGATGCTGAATCTGGAGTATTTTGTGAAGTCCATGCAATCGAGCGATTGTTGTGGCCTGTATGAATATATTGTGGACCAGAACCGTTAAATGTTCCGTCCATAGAGCTAACACTTATTTCAAATAGATTATCACCTTGGCTCACATTGTGTTCTATTCCAGCATTATTATGTTGACCTATGCCTATTACGCCGTCACCATATTCAACTTGATACTCATATTTGTCATTAATAAAAAAGTTGGCGTAGTATTTGGCGGACAGATAGTTTTCAATAATTATTCTCTCAGCTTCGTTTACGGCATAAGCATAGTAACAGATTTCTGCTAACCTTCCTGTAAAGAGCCGGGTTCCAGTGTTGGACGCATTGAGTTGGCCATTTTCGTCGTGAGATGTTCGGTTTAAACCTCCAATACCGATTGGGTCGGGATGCGTATCGATACCACCAACACCTGCTGCTTGGCAACATCCTGACTCTAAATTAAATTCGCCAATTTTATTTCCGTTCAATGTTCCCGTCAAACCTGTGTATTGCCCTGTAGACGTATTTGCTGTAACAAGAGAACCGTCAGTGGGCACATTAAATACCAGAGAAAGGACGTATGTTGTATTTGATGTTAGGGCTTCTCTTCTATAGGTAAAACCAAACCGTGGCACTTCACCGCCAGGATCATTATCTAAAATGTCGTCATATGCGGCTATGTAAATTTCACTCTCGAAGATGAAGACTTTTATACCCCTTGCGCTTCCACCTTCTTCCCAAATAGTTTGTCGGCTTT
>JBLHIB010000095.1:0-13977 GCA_047615865.1 Gammaproteobacteria bacterium | reverse complement strand
GAGGAAACCAACGACTACAAGTCAACCGAAAGAGCTGCCAAATACGCCGTTCTATTTATCGCCCTCACATTCCTCACTTTTTTCATCATTCAAATATCCAAAGGCATCAAGCTTCATCCAGTACAATTCATGTTGGTGGGCCTATCCTTGTGTGTTTTCTACATCCTCCTCCTTTCCCTCGGTGAACACATCGGTTTCAAATGGGCTTACACAATTGCCGGGCTATCGATCATTGCATTGATTGGAACTTATATGAAGGCGGCTTTCAATTCGAACAAACTGGCTTGGCTGGTTGTATCGGTTATGGGTCTGCTCTATTTCTTCATATACGTCATCATACAATTGGTAGATTTCGCCCTGCTTGTAGGAAGCATTGGTTTGTTCATTGCTCTTGCAACGCTCATGTTTGCCAGCCGAAGAATGGATTGGTATCAACTCAAACAAAGTTCCCTTGAGACTGAGGGTCTTAAAAATTGATATTTGAGCCACTAAAAATCTGTTTTAAATATCGTTGACTTTTGTCCTCGGGCTTTTTATTTGTCACATCTGATCACTTTGATACCTTCGCGCATGAAAACTTTTGATATCGTTCTAGTCACAGCTAATAGATTCATTGACCCCAATACAAGCGACTGGTATTCAAATCAGGCTATTCAAGAGGACCAGCTGTTATTGGATTCATGTGCTCGTCAAGGTCTGCGGGCGACACGTATTGAATGGACATCGAAAACTTTTGATTGGTCTTCAACGAAATGTTTGGTGATTCGGGCAATTTGGGATTACCACATGCGATTTGATGAGTTTAAAAGCTGGCTGCTACGCGCAAATAAATCAACACTACTATTCAACCCAGTTGAGGCCGTTGGGTGGAACTTGGACAAGATATATTTAAGAGAGATGCAGTCTCAAGGAATCAATATTCCACAGACCATTTTCTTCGACAAGAATGATTCAAAAAACGTCGCGAGCCTTGCACTATCTCTGAATTGGGAGAAGTTTATTATCAAACCCAGAGTTTCAGCTGGCGGCAGAGAGACGCACTTGTTCAACAGAGATGAAATCGAGTTAAAAAGTGAATTCATCAACTCTTTGTTTTCCGAAGAGGATATGATGATTCAAGAATTCCAGAACAACATTGTGAGCCAAGGTGAGATGAGTAGTATAATGTTTGGGGAACAATACAGCCATTCTATTATCAAGAGCGCTGCCGCAGGAGATTTTCGCGTGCAAGACAATTTTGGCGGAAGTGTTGGTGAGTATATCCCTAGCCAAAAGGAAATTGAGTTTGCAAAAACATGTATTGAAGCTTGTCCTTTCGATACTTCGTATGCCAGAGTGGATTATTTCATTGATAATCAAGGCGAATTGGCTTTGGGAGAATTGGAGATTATCGAGCCAGAACTGTGGTTTCGTGAATGCGACACAGCCGCTGATAGTCTGGTTACGATGATCAAAGGAAAAATTGCCTGATACAATCTAGGGCAAATAAAAAGGGCTGGTCATATGAAATGGCCAGCCCTTGATATGTTAGATAACATCGATTATTATTCAATAATCAATGAAGTGTTCGAAATTGATTCGCCAACAGAAATTGATACTGAATAAACTCCAGGAGCTAAATTATCTGTATCCATGTTGCGATTTTGAATTCCGGTAACCTGTCCCCAGTCTTGACTAAGAACAATTGCACCAGTAACATCAGAAAGACGCATAGTTACTTTAGAGCCTTTCATGAGCTCCAATGAAATAGTCACCTTATCTGAAGCAGGATTTGGGAAGATCGAAAGACTTGAAAACAAGCCTAGTTCCTCAACACCAACTACAGAAGCGTTGACTTCTATACGATCAGAAGGGCAAACCATTTGTTCCTTTTGAATTTGCCAATTGAAGAAATAGTAGTAATAAGACGTTCCAAAAGTTGAATCGTAAATTGTTCCTACGGTTCCAACAGCATATGGATAAGAAACTCCATCGCTATTTCTGAAAAAATTGTTTTCCAAACAACCAATCGACAAGCCATTGCCCATTGGTACTTCGAAATTCAAAGCAACTTGGTGTGTACCTACTTCAAAAGCCTCGATATGCTCACCGATAACAGTGCCGTTTTGGTCATACAATTGAATCGTACGTTCAGAAGTTGACTCCCCTTCTGGGACATAAACGGTAACTTCCAAAAGAGTAAATGGTTCGAAAGCATCAAAGTAAAGAACACCGCCAGAAGCTGGTATTCCACCGCCGCCTTCATTGTCTACTTTACCACCAGATTCTTCACCGCCACCGTAGATTGTATTGGCTTCCACCCAATACGTGAGAGGAGCGCCAACATTTACTAGGTCTGTTTCAATAGATGTTCCTCCACCAATTGAAACAACAGCATCTTCAGCATCATACCACATAAGATTCTCACCAGTGGCGTTTAGAATTGCTGCACCAGGTGAGGCCAATTCAACACTTGTTGAAACAGGCACGTCAGCCGCGTCAAGCACGGTAATAGTAATCGCTTGTGATTCAAGCTGGTCTGCAGAACAGATAGCATCAATCATAACAGTATACTCTCCAGATTCATCCACAACGATTGATTGTGTGACGTCTCCATTTGACCAGTTGTAATTATCCCCAATCGTTGAAGTTAATATAACTGAACCACCTTCACAGAAGACATCATTCCCTTCTAATATTAGAGAAGGAGTTTCATCTTCCAGAACATCAACAATTACATTGTCACTCAAAGAAGCACATCCTTCTTCATTCCAGATTACAACAGAATAATTTCCTCCAGCTACCACCTCTATTGATTGAGTAGTCTCTCCGTTTGACCAGTTGTATGAAGTTCCAGATTCAGCAGTCAATTCAACTGATTCACCAGGGCATATTGAAGTAATCCCATCAACACCAATTGTGTTATTAGGAGAAGTACAAGAAGACTCAGGTATAATAATCGTAGAGTTGATATCAGGATTATCAATAAGGGTAACAACCCCTGAAGGCCATTTCACAACAATCGACTCAACTTCTGTAGCAGTTCCCAATCCGAAGTGCTCATCAAGTGAACTCATAGGGCTAAAGCTTTCACCAGCGCGGATTTCACGAATTTGGATTCCCCAATCTCCGTAGATCTCGATTCTAGCGCCAATTCCATTTTTATTAGAGATGATTCCTTCTAGACCAACTTTCAACCAGTTGTTATCGTTTCCGTCGTTCAACCACAAATTGTTGTTATTGATCACGTCTAGAAAACCATCGTCGTTGAAGTCACCAATACCACCTTGATTAAAAGATAGTTGTCCTTCACTATATGTTCCGTCGCCATTGTTGAGATAAAGCTCAGTTCCCATTTCGGAAAAAATATCGACAAATCCGTTGTTGTCAAAATCACCTGCATCGCAATTCCATGCACCGAGGTCACCTGCGTTAATTCCAGTTACACCAATGATATCAGTAAATGTACCGTCTCCGTTATTCTCCATCATACGGTTGGCCCAGGCGTGATTCACAGTAAATGCATCAAAGTCACCATCGTTGTCAAAGTCTTCAAAACAAGTAGTCCAACTTTGGTCACCATCATCCATTCCGGTCTCAGGTCCTACACTTGTGAAGGTACCATCACCGTCGTTACGGTATAATAGGTTGACTCTTTGAGGATCTCCTTCAGGAGCACCTCCACGGCATTTCGTGATATAAAGGTCTTGATCCCAATCGTTATCATAATCACACCAGATTGCGGCATAGTTGCCACCAATATCCAACGTTGGAAATTGAGCTTGGTCAAGAACCATTTGACCATCTACGTTGTAATACGGATGTGATTGGTCGACATCATGACAAACGAAGGCATCGATTTCGCCATCGTTATTTATGTCAGAAAAAGTTGATCGTTGAGAAAAAATATACTCAGGAAAAGCAACTTCCGTAAAAGCTGTACCGTCGTCATTGGAATATGCAAAAGATACTGCAGATCCATTGCCAAAAAGCAAATCTGTATATCCATTCTCATCTATATCTGCAGCACAAATACTCCAAGATGGAGGATTTTCTATAGATAGAGGAAAAAATGTTTGTTCGAAAGTACCGTCAATCTGTTGGTAATCGATGTAGATTCCAGATCCTACAACTCTAACAACGTCATCCAGGTGATCGCCATTCATGTCGACGGCGCAATCTTCATACCCACTCCCACTAATGGGTCCGAGCAGCGCAGAGCCGTTGGTAAAAGTTACCTGCGCTTGAGAAGAAACCGCAATTAGGCATCCTCCAAATACAGATAACATTTTTGTAAAATGTTTCATGTTGTATGGTTTTGGTTCAAAATTTCCTTATTTAATTAACTATCAATGCTTTCGTTGAGAAGTGTTGCCCATTGGTATCTTCAAAATCTACTACAATGTATCCAGTGGCATTGACGTTAAATCTCAGTTTTCCCGCTAGTACTTGTTGAGTGCTTATCAGTTTCCCCTCAATTGAAAAAACTCGTACAATACCTGCTTCATGTACCTCACAAGAAAAACATCCGTCACAAGATACGTTATTCACAAGGTTGAAGGCGGATAGTATTTGATGCGATTCTTCCAAATCTACCGACGCCTCAAGCTCAAAATCATCGCTATCGATCAAGATTGGAGACTTATCGGCATTGTCATACATGTCTTCAAATGCATCGATTTCAGGGGTGCTCTCATTAAATATCTCTTCCATCCATCTGGGTGGCAACGATTGGTACCATAGATTGGCAGTGACTTGAATCATACCCAAATACCCGTCCACATCAACGGCGTAGCGTACTACATCGTTAATAGAACTTTCGATCGCGAAGTTATTGTCCAGTTCGGCGGCGCCAACAACAGCTGTTGTATCATAAGAATAATGATCGAATGAAAAACCATTGGGAACAAGACGATTGTCTTTAAGCGGCTCAAAGGCTTGATCTAGCACTGTTGTAAACTCACCGTCTACATTGCCCATTACAATTTCATAAATCTGAACATCCTCCTCCGCATTGATCATGTCGTAGTGTGGTTCAAAAGGCAGATCCTCGTTGGCCGTTTGATAATCTTCTGTAAACCGACCTGAGTGAAAAATTGTATCACCCAACTCATCTACAACGATTACTTCCAGAATCGCCCGTCGCGAAGGGTAACCGCTTGGAAACTTATGCCCGGCAAGATTGTCAAGATTGACGTCAAAGTAAAGAGAGTCGGCAGTTCGGTAGTCTAAGAGAGCTTCTACTTGACAGCTCTTGTTCTGCAACATGTTCATGGTTGCGGCAATACTTTTGTCAAACGATTCTGAAGATGCCAGAATATCCAATTCATCCGCATTATCTTGCAATATGGACAACATCAAAGCATTTGCGCCAGCGAATTCATGTTTATAAAAAGGAGAACGCCCAGGAGTATCATAGCCTGCTGCGAGAACCACCTCGCTTTTTACTGCGACGGGCATATGGCATGATTGGCAATTTTGTTGCGACTCTCCGTATTGTGAATTGAGCCATTCTTGGTATGTAGCTTGTTCGACAAAATCTGTTCCTGTCAAATTTCCCTCAAGATCCACAGCATCGGTTATAAGCGTATGACAAGAGGCACAAATTTCAGCTTTTTCGATATGCATGCTATGCTCAGGGATATAATTTGACACCAAAGCCATTGGACTCACCAGAGGACTGGGGTATTGGCCGTATGCGACTCTATTTGTGTCATAAACAAGCTGACCAGAAAACTGATCTCCCAGACCAACAGAATCTTGCTGATGGCATGCCAAGCAGGAAACTCCGTCTAGAGCTAAGCTATCAACCAACATTTCAGCAATGGTATAATTCAAAGCGCCATCATGTTTTGCTGCAAAATGACCCAAAGGCGCGTGACATGAAGTGCATTTATCTTCTATTTCAGTTTGCAACCCTGGGTTGGCCAACACTTCATGACTCACTTTGGCTATCCAAAAAGGATCTTTGGCACTATTGGCCATCATTGTTGAGCTCCAAGCATCAACTACGTTTACATCGTTTCCCTGCACGTCGACACTTGCGATCATAGCCGTATCATGTCCATGGCATTGGATGCACGAACCAGAACCTGTGAATAGTGAATTGTATGCCGTGGGATAATCGCCAACAGCAGAACGATGCTGATAAACTGATGGCTCGTGGTAAGACCAGGACAAAGCCATAAAGCCAACACTAAGCAAAATAGCAAGTGCGACACCATTTCTGACGTAACTTGGGTTCATTCTTCCAGAATTAGAAATTAATAATCAACGGGCTAAACCTTTCCTTGCAAGACAATAGTAAAGCCACAAACCAATGAAGTGCCCTAAAGATAGAGATTACAATTGTATGTCCTTTTAAAAAAACGAGTAAGTCGTGCAATCACAAAATTGATCAAGCATAGATTGAATTTCTGGAAAATCTGAAGGAGCAGATACGGCATTGATGAGCTGACTGGGACCCACATCAGACAAATCATTCCAATCATCAAGCACAATACCATAGATGTCTACCCCTATTTTATTGGGGTTATTGGTAAACCACATAAATGGGCAATTGAATTGTTTGAGTTGGCGCGCAATCAATTTCCCTTTCTTACCAGCACCTAGCAATATCAAGGGAACTTTCTCATCTCGATCAATCTCAATAAAACGGGCTACTTTGAGTTCAATAAAACGGTTATCGGCATAGTTTGGGTCATTGCGAGATGCCCGAGCGTTGTGATCTCTCCATATATGAGTCACAGAACTTGCACACATGGAGCTTAAGCCGGCTTTGTGCCACCGAAAGACCAAGTCATAATCCTCTGGATAATTCAGGTCATTGAACCCCCCACATTCTTTAAACTTGGGCATGCGCATCATCCAATTTGGCGATGCGATTGGGCACTCCTTGTAGATATGATCAAAAGGGTTGTCCGCATTAATTCTGTTTAGCCAATCGGCGTATCTAACGTACCCTTCATTTAATTCTTTGCCCGTGCTTATGTACTCTACTTCGCCAGTTGCTATATCTATGGAAGGATGCTCGGACAAAAGAGACAAAAGGCTCTTTAATTTGCTCTCAGGCATTATATCATCGGCATCCATCCTCGTGATGAATTGACCATCAGCATAATCCATTCCTGTATTTAGGGCATCGACAATTCCTGATCCATTGTTGGGGATAAGCTGTATCGTTTTGTTGGGAGCAAATATGGAGTTTACTATGGCTGCAGACTTATCTATTGAGTGATCATCCACAACGATGATTTGAATTTGGAAACTGCTAGACATTTGCCGAAGGCTGGAAAGTAAACACTCCTCAATGAAGGACTCTTCATTTTTCATGGGAATGATTATCGAAATCTTGGGGATCATAGCAAAAAGGAAAAAATGGCAAGCCTGTAAGCCAGATTCTGTACTCCGAGGAGTGTTCATCATTTATCTAAGCGGCCTACCCTCCGGAAGAACGAGCAGTTCTTTTCTCAAAAGAGAATTCCGGTATACGTGGCCTTGCAACCCGCAAGGTTTACCAAAGCTATTGGGATCACTCCCAACACTGGTGCGCTCTTACCGCACCTTTTCACCATCACCACCAGTAAACTGGTTAGGCTGTATTAGTTTCTGTAGCACTATCTGTCCTCACGAATGAGTCCTTCCCTTTCAAGAAGTGCGGTGCCCTATGTTGTCCGGACTTTCCTCCCCACAAGTGGAGCGATGAACCGGCTTGCCGCGGCAAATGTAAGAAACAGTATGGCTTAAAAAGCAAAAGCCCCGATAGAATCTATCGGGGCTTTTGTCTCAGTATTAAATAGAAGCAATTTAGTTCTGCTTCATAATCTTCGCAGTAGTACTTTGTCCGTCAATAGTCAAAGTCAAGTAGTAAACACCACTTGCTGCATCAGTCATATTAATTGTAGTAGTATACTCACCGCTAGTGGTGTTCAATTGCTTCTCAGCAACGATACGTCCACTTAAATCAGTAATCGAGTAATTTACCTTTTGGTTAACCAATCCCGTGATGTTCAAGTTGAACAACCCGTTGTTAGGATTAGGCATAACACCATAAGATACGTTATTGAACACTTCGTTCACACCAATAATGAAGTCAATAAATTGCTCTTCAGAAGTAGTACAACCATTCTCATCTGTAATAGTAACTGTATACGTGTCGTTTCCGTCAAGATCAGTAACATCCTCATCAGAAGAAGTATATCCACCAGTTGAAGTCCAGCTGACATCATAGTCACCTGTTCCACCTTCGATAGTGATATCGATAAAGCCGTCATCAGAACCTTCTAGCTGATCTCCTGATCCGTCAATTGTAACAGTCAATTCATCTGGCTCTGCGATAGTTGCAGTTCCTGAATTAGCACAACCGTTGCCATCAAGGACATAGTACATGTATGTACCTGCTTCTAGATCAGTGTATGATCCTTCTTCGCTCCATGAAATAGTATCAAGAGAATACGTGTACATCATCATTCCTCCAGTTGCTAAAACATCGAATGAACCGTCTTCCTCGCCGAAACAAGAGATATCATTTTCAGTAGCAGAAACTTCAAGAACATCTGGCTCCTCAACAGTAACTGTTGTTGTTCCAATACAATCATCAGAATCGTTTACATCTATAGTGTAATCACCAGCTGCAAGATTAGACCAAATAGAAGCGTTCATGAAGTCTCCACCATTCAAAGAATATTGGAATCCACCATTACCACCCGTTGCCGATCCATCAACAACACCAGTTGTATCACCATTACAAAGTACGTCGGTGATATCACTTAGAACTGCAATCGCATCAGGTGAATCAACAGTCACAGACACAGAGTCTACACAACCATTTTCATCAATACCATAAACGATGTATTCACCACCAGCAAGAACAAGAATATTTGATTCTTGATAATCTACTCCATCGGTTGAATAATCCTTGTCTCCTGTTCCACCTGAGGCGAACATTACAACTTGAGCATCTTCAGTTTCAAAACATGAAGCTGCAGACTGAGCATTAACAGCAATATTCAATTGTGAAGGTGAAGCAACATTAACCGAGTTGGACTCGATAATGCAACTGTTTTCATCCATTGCAAATACTGTGTATGATCCAACACCTAGATTGATGTAATCAGGAAAGCAAGCAGGCTCAGAAAAGCTTTCATCCATATCGAAAACAATCATACCAGTTCCTCCACCGAAAGTACCAGTAATCATAGCGTTATCGTCACCGGCACACTGAATTCCTTGGAATAACGAAATCTCAAGTTCAATAGCTGGAGTAATCAAAACAAAAGTTGTGTCGATACTACAACCAACACCGTCCTCAATGTGGATAGTATAGGTATTGTTATTCAAGCCCGACCAGTTACCAATGGCAAGATTGTTCGTCTCGTCCATGTTATAAGTAACAGCGAATTGACCACCTTCAGACTCAATCTGAATAGAACCATCGTTAAAACCAGCACATGTAGGGAAATTTGTAGTTACCGAAGTAAGTTCTAAAGCACATGGGAAAACACAAGAAGCATCATCCTCATCTACATCCGACTGATAGTTGGCTGCTGTAGGATCGGTGCAACCGAAAGTAGCTCCGCAACTAGAGAAAGTATAAAACCCTTGAGAAGGATCATTTCCATTGGCTAAGACAAAAGCCTCAACACTTACATATCCGTTCAAACAAGAGTTGGTAGTAAATTGACCAATCATTACTCGTAAATCATCACCAGCAAATCCATTTGGAGAATTCTCCATACCTTGGTTGAGAGTAAACCAAGACCCTCCTACGATACCAGACATTTCAATATCTATACCTGCCTCGAAAGCATCAATCCACAAGTTCGATGCATCTTGAATTGCATCTGTTGTACCTGGATCTGTTGAAACTTCTCTACCAATAGTAACAAAACTATCATACTCCAATGTTGGAGAGAATTCAAAAAAGGCAGGATTACATCCATTCACTGAGTGAGAGCCAAAATCTGACTGCCAGATGCCGTCATCAGCCCAAATATGAGTGAGTTGATCTTGAACACCAAATACTGCAGAAAGGAAGTCTCCTGGTGAAGCCAACGTAACGTACAACCTGTAAGTAGTATAACCGTCCAAGTTAACACCATCTAGGTATTCTGTACTCGGGTGAACTATCAATTCTTCAAGCTCCACACCGGTAACTTGAGCCTGAATACCGCCTATGGCGAGAGAAAGGGTAAGTAAAAGTAAAAGTCTCTTCATTTCAAATGAATTTGTAAATACTGAGTTAGTTTTTTATTTAATATGCCAAATATAGGTGTTCACCACTCAATTATCTAAAAGTGAAATGGCTATTTATCCCCAAGTGTGTAGTGATTATTTAGAGCCCAAATACGGACTTTCTTCAAAAAAATCAAACGCCAACTGTCTAACAATCACAAACAATCGACCAATCAATGAATATTACTCATTAACTTAGCTCTCCAAGCAACAGGAATCTCAATTGTTCGTTTTTCTAAGTAGTCAAAACTCACTAATACGGACATCCCTTTCGCCACTTTTACCAAAGCCCCTTCATTGTGGGTAAAAACCTCGTACACAAAATTCAGACTTTTCTTACCCAAGTGTGCGCACCAAGTTTCTACGGTGACTTTATCATTAAGATACAGTGGGGCCAAATAATCTATTTCAGAATGCGCCAAAAGCAAACCGTATTCCTTCCAATTCCATTGCCCAAGGTGGTCTGCGAAGAATTTAATCCTCGCCTGTTCGAAGTAAGAAAAATAGACGGCATTGTTCACATGGCCCAATGCATCGATGTCTCTAAACCTCACTTCTATTTCACAAACACTTTTCATTGTCGATAATTTTGGACAAATGTAGAAACTCATCCATTACATTGATTCAAGATGTACATTTGTGCAAAATAAATCAAGAATGAATCGCTTAAAACCTGTCTTCATCACCCTATATATTACTTTCTTAGTTATTGCGATCTTCTATTGCGCGGTGCAATATTTCATTCATGATTGTCAACTTATTTGGTTAACATCCTTTCTTGCATGTGGATTACCTTTGAGTTTTTTCGCTATCATTTTCTTGAATAAGCCAAAGTCTACTGCCAGTCTGCAAGTGATTTTATCCGCCACAACGGCTGCATCCGCCTTAATTACTATCGGCGACAGGTTCTTTAACTCAGCCATGTTTGATAGCGCTGTGTGGATTGCATTGACAGGTCTTCTTGGATGGATTCTTTACAATGCATGGTATGCAAAACTGAATTCTTCATTTGAGCTAAAGATTGGCGACGCTTTGCCGTTGTTGGATCTGAAGCAAGCAGATGGATCACCTTACGATCCATTAAAGGATAAGAGCGAATTCAAACTGCTCGTATTTCATAGAGGAAATTGGTGTCCGTTCTGCGTCGCTCAGATCAATGAACTCGAGGAAAGCTCTGATCTCATAAACAATGAGAAGTTGGCTGTCTATGCCATTTCCCCTGTACCTCTAAAATATGCGATGAGCATGGAGCAATCGCTTAGCGGTAATTTGAAAATCTTGGCCGATCCCAACAACCAAGTAATTCGTTCTTTAGGAATCCAACATGAATCCAGCCTACCATTGGGATTACAGTTTTTTGGATTTCGCTCAGAATTGGTGTTTCCCACCTCTATACTTTTAAACAGCCAAAACCGAATCCTATTTGTGCATCAGAGCAAAGATTATCGCAATCGACCCAATGCGGCATTTTGGAATCGTATTATTGTATCTCAGAGCTAAAACTCCACGTGGCAGTCATTCTTCAAGGGAAATATCAACCAGCGAGCCGCTGCTGCTTAACACGTGTTTTCGGTCAATTTCCTCTCTGCTATTAACACGTTATTCACATTTAAACCCGGTTTTTAAGACAAAAACATCTCTTTGAACTGCCCTGCAATAGACGATTCGAAGCAAATTAGCTCGTGGTTATTAACAATTAGGCGTAGTTTTCAACAAAATGACCCAATTTCTCCTGCAATGCTTGTCAGACGGGGTTTCCCGTGTATATATTTGTTTCGGCCGAACACTTAAGTTCCCCACGTTTAAAACTTATTTCTATGAACAAAGCAGAATTGATTGACTCAATGGCTGGATCAGCCGGAATTTCTAAAGCAGACGCAAAAAAGGCTTTGGATGCATTTATTGACACTACAGCAGACGCTCTTAAGAAAGGAGATCGTGTTGCATTGGTAGGTTTCGGATCATTCTCAGTATCTGAGCGTGCTGCACGTAAAGGTCGTAACCCACAAACGGGAAAAGAGATCACAATACAAGCAAAGAAAGTTGTAAAATTTAAAGCAGGAGCTGACTTATCTTTAAAGGTTAAGTAATTTTCCTCTTTAGAAATTCAAGAATGGCCGACCTCAAGTGTCGGCCTTTTTTGTACCCCATAAGCAATGGAACAATCGAAAAAAGCTCTTATTGAGTACCTAACCCCCTTTATGACTGACGAAAGGTTTGCCTTATTTGAGGAAATCTTGAGTAAAAGAACTCGTCATGTGACCGTAGTCCTGGAAGACCTTTACCAACCGCACAATGCAAGTGCCGTTTTGAGAAGTTGTGACTGCTTCGGCATTCAAGACATACATGCGATCGAGAACATAAATCCATTCTCGATCACAAAAGGCATTTCTGTGGGCTCAAGAAAATGGCTGACTGTCAATCGCTATGAAGAAAAAGAAGAAAACACATTGTCTTGTATCAACTCTCTTAAAGAGAAAGGATACAAGATCATCGCCACCACTCCGCATAAGAATGACTGCCTCATTAGTGAACTAGATTTAAGTCAAAAAACAGCTCTCGTCTTTGGAACGGAAGACACTGGCATAACGCAAACTGCAATTGATCATGCTGATGGATTTGTTAAAATCCCCATGTACGGATTTACAGAAAGCTTTAACATCTCGGTAGCCGCAGCATTAAGTTTGTACGAGGTGCGGAATCAACTAACTTCCCAAAATATTGATTGGGGACTTTCTGAAGATGAGAAAACCGATCTAAAACTAGAATGGATGACGAAGTCCATCAAAGCATCTTCTAAAATAATAGAGAACTGGAAATCGTCAAATGTCGAATAACCAATCCTTAGACATTTCTACAAAAGGACTGTTAAAGGTCGCTATACCGATCTCTCTTGGTGGTTTTGTGCAATTTATTGTAGTCCTAACTGACAATGCATTTCTGAGCCGCGTGGGCATGAATGTTATGAATGGTGCTGGATTGGGTTCTATGTTGTTCATTACTTTGATCATGCTGGGAATAGGCCTTGCGTCTGGCGCACAGATCATAATAGCTAGAAGAAATGGCTCTGCTCTCTACGAGCAAATAGGTCAAGTTTTCTCAAACACATTGCTACTCAGTATACTATTGGGGTTCTTTCTTTTAGGCTTGATGCTTTGCACAATGGCTCCACTCTTCAATTTTCTAGTGGATTCAGATGAGGTGCGCGGTTATATGTCTAGCTACATGTCCATTCGATTCTTCGGACTTGCTGTTTACATGCCTTCGTTGGTCATTACCTCCTTATACATGGGGATTGCCAAGACTCGGATACTAATTTATTCAACCCTTATCACCGCCGGTGTCAACTTGGGGCTCGACTGGATGCTAATCTTCGGAGAATGGGGTGCTCCTAAACTCGGCATTAGAGGTGCTGCAATCGCAACAGTTGTAGCCGAAATATTGAACTTAATTTTTCTGATTGTGTATCTGCGTCGAGATAACATCTGGAAGAAATTTTCAATCTGGAAATACCTTAGAACTCTATCCTTTTCTGAAAGTGGTAGAATCCTCAATCTAAGCGGACCTATCATGGGACAGCAGGTGGTTGCTCTGGCCACATGGACTGTCTTCTTTATGTTCATTGAAAAACTAGGCGAAAAAGAACTGATGTCTTCACAGATTGTCCGATTCATGTACATGATGGTATTTGTAACGATGATGGGGGTGTCACAAACCACTAAGACTTATGTGTCGGGGCTAATTGCCGAAAAGAGACAAGATCAG
>JBLHIB010000094.1:0-14036 GCA_047615865.1 Gammaproteobacteria bacterium | reverse complement strand
AAGAGCACTAAGGATTAACTTCTTCATTTTTCTTCTTGTTTTTATTTGTTGGAACAGGGTCGTATCCAGTTGTTCCCCATGGATGACATTTTGAAATTCGCTTTATTCCGAGCCAAACTCCCTTGATTACTCCCCACTCTTGAATCGCCTCAATTGTGTAGTTGGAACAAGTAGGTTCATGTCGGCAGTTCTGACCTAGCAGCGGAGAAATAATCCACTGATAAATTCTAACCGGAAATATAGCGATCTTTTTAAGCACAGACTTATTTTTTGACGAGTCGGATAGCTCCACACTCACTGGCAAAAAGCTGAATCAAAGGTAGTAAATGGTGAATGGAGAACTTCTTAAAAAATCCAATTTTCCTGAATCATCAAAAGCGAGGCACCAAAGGCCATGGCACTCAGGAAACGTTTCCATTCTTTGTGAGACACATGAAATACTTGAGCAGCTACGAGTGAAGCTAGGACGACTCCAAGAACAACTGGAATTTGGCCAGCCTCCACTCCCAAGTTAAAAGCGAGTAAATCCAAGGCCAAATCAGCTTCGTTTCCTATCATTCGAAAGTAATTACTGAAACCCAATCCATGTATGAGTCCAAAAGCTAAAGTGACCGCGTAGGAAACCACTGCTCTTTTTTCCCCTTTGCGAAAGAGGTTGGATATGGCAGTAATTAAGATGGTCACGGGAATTAGGAATTCTATCAAGTCGGACCGGAAACGAACTAAATCCAATCCTGCTACTATCAAAGTAACGGCATGACCAATTGTGAAAGCAGTCACAAGAACAAGAAGCCGCTTCCAATGTTTGGCCTCATAGAAAGCCGCTAGTGCAACCAAGAAAAGAATGTGGTCTACTCCTTGAATGTCGAGAATATGAGCAAATCCTTCACAAAATGTATCCCAAAACGAATTCATTGAAATCTAAATGTTAAAGAGCGATTGAAAATGTTTGTCCGCCGACAGTTACAGTAACTGTATTGTTGCAGTCTCCTCCTCCGAAATCGATAACACGTGTTTCTCGACCTTCTGGAACAATCTCCATAACTCCAGACGTAAGGTAAGGACATACAATCTCAGCTCGAAGAGGACTAGTTATTTGGGTCGTGTAGGGAATCCCGTTTCGATTAACTCCCACCGAGCTTCCAGTAATCTCATAAGCATCATCGATGAGGAACCATGAATTGTCTCCTTCAACCCATTCTCGAATTCGACTAGCTTCCCAACTCATGGTATAGCCATTGTCTGGAGCAGTGATTTCACCATCCTCAATTTCTATGGCAAATTCGATATTTCCAATTGCATTTTCACCGAGGTTCGTGACTGTCTTGGTACCATCAACTATATATCCATTCACTGAATACCCATTCGGCTCATAGACAATAACAGTCCCCTCTTCTCTATATCGACCAGTAAAAGTAACTAGGATAGATCCTTTTCGAACCCTTCCATCATCCGACTCACAATCGTCATCGCCAAAGTCGATCAATATTGACATAGGTGTCGATGTTGTGTCAATGACTATATTATCAATGCAGCTTGCTGCCATTCCTCCGCGTATTCCTTCGGTATCACTGGCGACTTCATCCACCACTTTAAAAACATCATTGAAGAGATCCTCTGCTCGTGAATTGTCTTGTGATGAGTAGATAGAATATTCGGTTTCCTTGTCCTTCTTGCAAGATACGGCCAACAAAATTAGGCCTGCGGCGACAACAAAAGTTAACTTTTTCATGCGATTCTAGTTTTCGTTTCTAGTGTATTCAACAATGGTGAAGTCGTATTTATTCTTTTCGTCTGCCACATGCTTGGCAATCACCTTGGTCGTCCAATCACTAACATTAAATTTCGGAAAAAATGTGTCAGCTTCAAAGGATGCATCTAGGTGAGTAATGTACATCTTCGTGAGCCTTCCAGATTCCAAGGCCAATCGGTATACTTCTCCTCCACCAATGATAAACGCCTCTATTTCGCCATTATTTTGCGCTAGGTCCAAAGCCTGCTCTAAAGAAGTGACCACTTCACTGCCATCGGCTTCATACTCGATATTTCTCGTGACTACAACGTTCACTCTGCCAGGTAAGGGTCTGAATCGCTCAGGGATGGATTCATAATTCTTGCGCCCAGTAATCACGTGATGACCAAAAGTTGTCTCTTTGAAAAACTTCATATCGGCAGGCAGGCGCCAGATAAGATCATTGTCTTTTCCGATTTCACCATTCTTGGCCACTGCGGCAATCGCTATAACTTCCATGTACTAGTATTAAACTGAAACTGCTGCTTTGATGTGCGGTTGAGGATTATAATCAACCAACTCAAAATCCTCGAACTTGAAATCAAACAAGTTTTTTACGTCCGGATTGATCTTCATGGTAGGCAATTTACCAGGCGCACGAGAGAGCTGTTCTTTGGTCTGCTCCAAGTGATTGTTGTACAAATGTACATCGCCGAACGTATGAATAAACTCTCCCGGTTGCAAACCACAAACTTGAGCCAACATATAGGTGAACAGCGCATACGATGCTATATTGAAAGGGACACCTAGGAAAGTATCGGCTGATCGTTGGTACAACTGACAGCTCAATTTTCCATCGGCCACATAGAATTGAAAGAGGCAATGACAAGGAGGTAGAGCCATGTCATCGATGAATGACGGATTCCAAGCACTCACAATGTGCCGCCGAGAATCCGGGTTATTGGTCAAAGAATCGATCAGCTTCTTGATTTGATCGGTAGAAGTGCCGTCGGGATTTGGCCAACTGCGCCATTGGTATCCGTAGACTGGTCCGAGGTCCCCATTTTCATCGGCCCAAGAATCCCAAATACGAACACCATTTTCCTTCAAGTACTTGATATTGGTGTCGCCATGGATGAACCACAGCAATTCGTGAATTATCGATTTTAAGTGAAGCTTTTTGGTTGTGAGAACAGGGAAACCTTCATTTAAATCAAATCGCATCTGGTAGCCAAAACAACTTACGGTTCCAGTTCCCGTTCGATCAGACTTCTCATTTCCATTGTCTATGATATGCTGCAGAAGATCTAGGTATTGCTTCATAATCTTTTAAATATAAGGCCAAGGCCAAATGTGTCGTTGTAAAAGCGCATGAACTCGAAAGAACATTTGCCAGCGGCTAAAAATTAATAAGCCTCCACTTTAATCATATCCATCACCTTGCGAGCCTTGACAATGGTTTTTTCTACATCCTTGCCGGTTATTGTCACGTGCCCCATCTTGCGAAAAGGCTTGGTGTGGGCTTTGCCATAGATATGTGGATGAACACCTCCCAACGCGAGCGCTTCTTCCATTCCGTTGTATTTAACCGGACCGACATGCCCTTTTTCTCCCAATAAATTGATCATCACCGCGGCTTGGATGGTGTCTGTCTCGCCCAAGGGCAAATTCAAGATCGCGCGTAGATGCTGTTCGTACTGCGAAGTGACATTTCCTTCAATCGTTTGGTGGCCACTGTTGTGTGCTCTAGGAGCCACTTCATTGACCATTACTTCACCGTCTTTCGTGACAAACATCTCGACTGCTAGCAAACCTACCATGCCAAAAGCCTCAATAACCTGAATGGCCAACTTCCGAGCTTTTTCGGCAATGTCTGGAGCAATTCTTCCTGGTGAAACCAAAAATTCGACCAAGTTGGCTTCGGGATTGAATTCCAACTCAACAACAGGGAAAGTTTTAATTTCTCCAGCTTCATTTCGCGCGATGATTACAGAAATCTCTATTTCGAAGTCAACGAAATCCTCGAGTACTGAGGGCACATCGAAAGCTTTTTCAAAATCACTTTCGGAGCGCAAGGCTGTTACCCCCCGACCATCATAGCCTCCTGTACGCAGTTTCTGCATGCACGGAAATGCGTCGAGATTGTCTTTTAAATCGGCTTTTCCATCAATCAATCGGAAAGGTGAAGTGGCAATGCCATTGTCTTGGTAGAACTGCTTTTGCAGACCTTTATCCTTCACTATTTCTAGTACATCGGGTTGTGGAAAGACCTTAACACCTTGCTTTTGTAGTTCACGCAGCGCGTCGGTATTCACATGTTCAATCTCTATAGTGAGCACATCTTTCCCCTTGCCAAAGTCCAGCACCGTCTGATAATCGGAAAAATCACCAACAGAGAATTCATGCGCCAAAGTGCGGCACGGAGCCATCTTCGAAGGATCAATAACTGCTACCTTGATATCATAGTCTGTTGCCGACTGAATCAACATGCGCCCGAGTTGTCCTCCTCCAAGAACTCCAAGTCGAAAATCTTCACTGTAAAATGCCATAGTGCAAAGGTACTTTCAAGCTAGGAACTGACCTTGATTAAACGCACCGACTTATTCACACGGAATCACCATTTCGGGAAGCCAATAGCTGATAATATTTTTGTCTTATTCCAACCGTATAAATCCTATTTTTGTGCAAAACAGAAAAGAATGAAAATAATCTACGCAGCAATTCTGGCCTTATTGCCATCTCTCATGGTTGGGCAAACATTGAACACCATTGAATCGGTTGAATACGATCCTATCAATGGCGCATGGTTGGTCTCTAACAACGGTTCTATCATCTCTCAAGATCATTTTGGAAACCTTACCTACTTCAGTGAGGGCACAGCATCGGCCGCTTACGGCATGGAGGTTATTGGCGACAATGTATTCGTCATAAAGAGCTCGGGAACTCTTGCTGGGTATAACCTAACTACAGGCGACGAAGTGTTGAGCATGCCTTTAGGTATGAATTTCGCCAATGGAATGGCTTCAGATGGAGTTTCTAGATTATGGATATCGGATTTTACTGGAGGCAAAATTGCTGAAATAGACGTCTCTGACTTGGACAATCCAACTATGGAAAACGTCGTAAATTTCATCACAACGACTCCCAATGGAATTGTATATGATGAAAGCGGCAACCGATTGTTGTTTGTAAACTGGGCAAGCAATGCGCCTGTGACTGCAGTTGATCTTACTGATTACAGCACAAGCGATATCATCAACACGGGACTTGCAAATTGCGATGGTATCGACGATGACAACGACGGCAACTATTTCATTTCGTCTTGGAGCCCAACACGTATAACAAAGTATTCTCCAGATTTTGCAAGTTCAGAGATCATCTCTGTTCCTGGATTAGACTTGCCTGCTGACATCAGCTATTCGAAAGAAGTGGATTCATTGGCGATTCCAAACGTAGGTACAAGTGAAGCAATCATCATTGGTTTTGGGCCAACATCAATTGACGACCTGCCAAAGAAGAATGGCTTTTTCAGTGTTTACCCCAATCCAATTACCAATCAATCGGCAGCTCATTTTTCTTTAGCGACAAGCGCAAATGTGAAGATGGAGATACGTGATGTGCAAGGGAAACTCATCTCCACTTTGGTTGAAGAAAACTTGGCTCCTGGCAAGCACCGAATCTTGTTTGCAGGACTCAATCTAGAACAAGGATATTATATCTGCAATGCAGAAACAGAAGGAAATTCTTTTCTGTTTCCTTTTATAGTTCAGTAGGTTGCAAGGAAATTTTTGAAACTAAAAAATGAAATCGGGCTCCTGCCCGGTTTCATTTTTTTTGTCTGCAAGGTTCTGAGCACGAAAATCGGCCAGACAGCGTTGAAGTGTGAACCAATGCCTATTTTTGCCTTATGCGCATAGCAATACTTTCGGTTATCCTTTTACTTGGCCTTCAACTGCATGCTCAATATGCAGAACCTGAAGAAGAAGAAAAGGAAAAAACCAGCTTCAAGGACAGACTTTACTTTGGAGGCGGCATTCAAGCTAGCTTCGGGAATCAAGTAACTGTGCTCGGCTTGGCTCCTTTGGTCGGATATAAGTGGACTGACAAATTCTCAACTGGTTTGGGCATCAACTACACTTATTTTAGTGTTCGCTCATCGGTGGGTCGATTAACTTCATCTATTTACGGCGGACATGTTTTCGGACGATACATTTTCTTCGAGAACTTCTTTGCTCAATCCGAATTCCACCTTGTGAGCTCTGATGTCCCTCAATACGACGATTTGACAAGAACATTTACTCAAGGAAGATTGACTATTCCCATGTTATATGTTGGTGCTGGATACCGAGTATCTTTGGGAGGTCGAGTTTATGCTACTCTGTCTGTACTCTATGACGTAATCGACCACAGATATTCACCTTATTCTAATCCTTTCATGCGAGGAGGAATAGCTATCGGACTTTAAAACACATCTCGTGAAACTTGCGAATAACTTGCCCCAATGGGTAGAAGACAATTTAAGTGATGGAATCATCGATTCCCTGCTAAAAATCTACTACTACAACTCTATATACGACTGGACTTATTCTCTATTCATAGTTCTCGGCGCCGTTATAATTGCACGCGCGATCTATTGGTTCACTAAAAAATTTGGCAAGAGATTCGTCGAGAAAACCAAAACAAAACTTGACGACATACTAGTCGACAAGATGGAAGAGCCTGTTGTCTTTGGGATAGTAATCATAGGCTTATGGTGGGGAGTCGATCGACTCACTTTTCCTGAATCGACTCACGGCTTCATTAGCAACACTTTCCAGGTACTTATCGCCATAGACATCACTTGGTTCATCGCTCGGACTATCGATGCCATGATCGTACAATACATCGCTCCACGGGTAAAGAAATCAGAAGGCGACCTCGACGATCAATTGCTCCCCATTCTCAGAAAAGGATTGCGGACGATCATCTGGATTATTGGAATTATAGTTGGCCTGAACAATGCAGGATACAACGTGAGTGCTCTGCTAGCCGGTGTTGGAATTGGTGGATTGGCAATGGCCATGGCTGCCAAAGATTTTGTAGCCAATATTTTCGGAGGAATTACAGTCTTCATCGATAAACCATTTCGTGTGGGAGACCGCATCCAAATCGATGGCTATGACGGAACAGTCAAAGAAATTGGAATTCGCTCGACGAAAATGGACACGCTTGCCGGAAGGATGGTGACCATTCCCAACCACAAATTTACCGATAGCTATGTGGAAAATGTCTCTGCAGAGCCATCTCGAAAAGTCAAACTTGTTTTGGGTCTCACTTATGACACGAGCAGCGAAGGACTTGAAGAGGCGGTGAAAATTTTAAATGACATCGCCATTGCTTCAGCTTTTCTTGAAGACAATCATGTAGCTTCTTTTACCGATTTTGGAGACTTCTCTTTGGGCATTACCTTCATTTATTACATCAAGAAAGGTGAAGACGTAATGCACGTGACTTCGGATATCAACAAACAAATCCTCACGCGTTTCAATGCGGCGAAATTGGAGTTTGCCTTCCCTACCCAAACTTTGCACACTTCGGTTGCCAAGAACTAGTTGGAGCTATTTCCCTTTATTCATAGGCCATGTCTCATCGCCGTGTCGCTTGAAATAATTCTTACCGAGCATATTCATTTGCTTGACCACATGCGCTTGTTGGCGTGACAAATAAGTTGAAGGCTTTCCTGGGTTGCTTTTTCGCGGACTCGGAAAAGCAGCGACAATATATGCCGCTTGCCCCTTGGTTAAATCTGCTGCCGACTTATTGAAATATTTGCGCGCAGCCGCTTCGCTTCCAAAAGTGCATGGCCCCATCTCAATAACATTCAAGTAAACCTCAAGGATTCTTTGTTTGCCCCACAGAAGTTCAACCAATCCCGTGAAATAAACTTCCATTCCCTTCCTAACCCATGATCGCCCGGGCCATAGGAAAGTATTCTTCGCCACCTGCTGGGTGATCGTGCTAGCTCCGCGGACCTTATCGTGAGTTTTGTTGTATTCACGAGCTTTCTTGATTGCTCCGACATCAATTCCGTAGTGGTCCATGAAATTTTGATCTTCAGAGGAAACTGAGCCTAGATGCATATAGAAACTGATGTCTTCGAGGTCTTGCCAGTCCTTAGTAAACTCCTGTCCCTCGGGACAATTCCACCATTCGCGGACTTGAAGAAAAGTAATGGGCGGGTTAATCCAGCGGTAAGCCAATACCCAGACGAAGCTGAGAACAAAGAAGGCCAAAATCGCACGCAGCGTCCAACGACGCAGCCACTTCCAGAACGATTTCAATTTCACCTTCATAAGCTCACTAAAGTTTTGTGCGATATTAACATTTTTAGATCCATTGCATTTAATATCATTATTTTACTTTTGCGCCGTGAAAGAAATCATTGTTAACGACGTCGTAATTCATTTCAACGAACCGCGGCTCTATATTAGTGCGATCGCTACGATCATTTTTTATCTAGTTCTGATAAAGATTGCTGGTAAAGCTTCGGGGACATCACGCGACAAAGTGACGACCATATTTGGCCTTCTGTTTTTATCCTTGTCGGCCGGATTGCAGCTCACCATGTTGGTGGGAGACAGCATGCCTTGGAACATTCACAAGAGCCTTCCTTTGCACTTGTGCCAAATCAATTTCATTCTTACTGGAATCAATTGCATCATTAGAAGACAATGGTTGTGGGAAATTTCTACGTTTTGGGGATTGATTGGTGGTTTGCACTCTTTCATTACTCCACAACTGCCTATGGGCGACGCACCCTATTTCATGTTCTTTTACTACTTCCAGCATGGTGCGCTTTTATTCATGCCTATCTACTTGTGGAAGTACTACGGTTTCCGTTTTCGGCATCGCGGTTGGATGCGGGTTTACCTTATAACTCTTGGATACGCCTTTTTCACATTGGCCGTCAATGCTATACTCAATTTGGGGTTTCCCGGTGAGTATCTTGCGAACTACTTCTACGTTTGGGAGCCACCAAAAGCTGATAACCCCTTGATTATGGGAGATTGGCCATATTACTTGATCCCTACTCTATTCATCTTCGCATTGCACATGATTGTGATCAATGCAATCTTTAGGTGGAAGGAGAAGTATCATACGCTTTGGGCTTAGGAGACATACCTTTACTTAACTACTCTTATGGGTATTTTACTTAGAACTCATAAACGTCTCTGGGCCAAATCCGGTAATAGATGTGCATTTGAATCGTGCAGGAATGAGCTCGTTTTTGAGGACGATGAAACATTCGACTCTTCGGTCATCGGAGAAGAGGCCCATATTGTGGCAACAAAAAAATGATCATCAAAGAAAAGATCACTACACGTCATATCAAACGGAAAAATTCTACAAAACCGGGATAAAAGACACATCTGATCCAAACCATCCTGATTTCGTTATTGAAAGCTATTATTTTCATGTGAGACTGGTGGCCGATTTAGCATTGGAATTAACGCGCGCAGGAAACTACATCATCGAACAAGTCAGAGCTCAAATTGCGGCCAATTATCGATCGAACGAAGGGGCTCTTCTAATTAACTGGGAGTTACCATCACAAACTTCATATAAAACTGTTGAAAAAGACCGATTATACCCAGGATTGGAAGAATTCATGACTATGAGATCGAGTAGAGATGTTTCACAAGGAATGGGGCTACGATCTGAGTACGAAGTGTTTTTTCAAGCCTTAGCGTCAGTACTAATGGTGATTTTTCCAACAGAAAAGGCCAATCACGTAGATTGGCCTCCTCAAATATCTACTACAAACAGTTACTCTCTGCTTTGCTTATTTCATCTTCTTAGCCAAGTCCTTCGACAATGCATCTTTGTGCATCATCACTGAAATCGTCTTCATTTTGAAGTATTCCATTGAGATGTACTGGTGTCCGTCAAATTCGTTGCCAGTTCCCCATGAATTCTTGATAATGAAATATTCTTTTCCGTTTTGGTCTTTCGCAATTCCTGTAAGGTGCATCAAGTGATCATCCGTTGTTTTGAACGTGTCAAAACCCGCCTGACGAGTTTCTTGAGTCACTTTCGCTTCTTCAATCACTTCTTTGAACAACTGACCTTTCTTCACTCCTTCGGCTGGAAGAATAGCCATTCCGTTGGTAAACGAAAAGCCTTTTTCCGATACATCGGCATCCCAAGCTACTGTGTATCCAGCGTTCAACGCATTTTTCACAGATGCTGTCAGCTCGTCAAGTGTAACGTTGAAAAAGCTTCCTTGCGAGAAGTTATCTGGAACCTCAAGGATGAAATCTGAATAGAAAGGGTGGTGTGTAAACGACGACAAGTTCACATAGTCATCAGCTACAATTCCCAACTCATCTCTCAATGAAGCAGGAGTGTAAGACTTTCCGTTGTAGTCAAATTCTTCAGGAATCTCTCCCAGATATACATCGAGAACCGCTGCAACAGCATCATCCCAATTTCCAGAAATATTTCCTCTATTTTTCTCAACAACACTTTTCACCATACCTACAAGCATAGCATCCATTTCACCGTGGTCATGGCGCTTGGCATCGTCATTCAATCCGTCGTAAACCGACTCAGGAACCACACCATAGTCGCGAATAGCATTGATTACATCATGACTCAAACTTCCAGCACTAAATTGCGCCTTACCTTGATATCGCACATAAGTCTCAGCCTTTTTAGGATAAGTCATACGCACATTGAACATTTCACTTAGGTTGTGCTCGCCATTTCCCATTCGCATAACTTCCGACTCAATAAATGAGGCCGTAGCATAGCTCCAACACGTACCTGTGTTGCATTGATCCTTAGTCTCAGTCGATCCATTGTCCTTCACCACACTGAACGTATAAGGGAAGTCCTTCTTTTCTTCTTGAGCATTTACGTTCAACGCAAAAGTGACAGCGAATACTGCCGCGATAAATCTTTTCATCTTCAGAATTTTATTTTCGATACGCAAGTTTACGATTTGCTTTGTTCAATGTCAACCTTCCATTGTTCAAAGCAATTGATTTAATGATAAACGGCAAGGCAAGGATTCAAGAAATTTGGAATTACTTCGGTTCTTCTCTGCCATAAAGGCAAATGCACATTCGAATCCGATTTAACAATAGACAAGATCATGGCAAAAAAGAATATAGCCGTAGTAGCTGGCGGGTTTTCAGGAGAATCGGTCATTTCCTTGCGAAGTGCGAAAATGGTGATGGACAACATAGACCGTTCAATCTATGAGCCTACCCTTATAATCGTTGAGAGGCACGCATGGGTTGCACACACTGCCGAAGGCGAACTACCGATCAATAAAGGCGACTTTTCAATTGATTTAGCACAAGGCAAATGCGTCTTCGACGGCGTATTCATGATCATCCATGGCACACCTGGAGAGGATGGGATTATGCAAGGCTACTTCGATATGATAGGTATGAAGTATACAACAGGCGACGTATTCAATATGTCTCTTACCTTCAATAAAACTGCCACCAACGCCGTACTTGCCGATCACGGATACAAAGTTGCCGCCCACGTAATGCTGCGTAAAAATGATCACTACAGTACACACGAAATAGTTTCTAAGCTAGGACTTCCTCTCTTTGTAAAGCCCAACCAAGGCGGATCGAGCCTCGGAGCTTCACGAGTAAACGTCAAGGAAGGTTTGCACAACGCCATTGACCTCGCCCTCAAAGCCGACGATGAGGTAATTGTCGAGGCCTTTATCGATGGTCGAGAATTATCATGCAGCGTCATTATCTTAAATGATCAGGTCACCGCTTTGCCGATAACAGAGATTACAACAGACAATGAGTTTTTCGATTTTCAGGCCAAATATGAAGGGAAGAGCGAGGAGATAACACCAGCTCAAGTTGACGATTCTTTGCGCGATCTGGTTCAACAACAAAGTCGGGAAATATTCGAATTGCTTGACTGCAAAGGAATGATTCGGGTGGATTTCTTAATTCGTAACGAATTGCCTTTCGTAGTAGAAGTGAACACAGTTCCCGGATTTTCGGAACAAAGCATTATTCCTCAGCAAGCTTTAGCAATGGGCTTAAGCATTAAAGAATTGGTAAGTGCTATAATTCAAGGTAGCGGGCTGTAGACTACTTCACCCTTCCTGGATTCTGAGTCATAAAGGCCTTCCAGCTTCCTGCACCAGCTTTGGCTAGTGGAGAGCTACTTTGGTAGAAATGACAAACCGCTGCGGCTAATCCATCAGTCGCATCCAAGTGCTTCGGCATATTCTCCTGGGGAATCTTCAACATCGACTGCAACATTGCAGCGACTTGTTCTTTGGCTGCATTTCCATTGCCCGTTATCGATTGCTTGATCTTCTTTGGGGCATACTCGTTTACCTGCATATCCCGACTCAAGGCAGCTGCAATACTCACTCCTTGCGCTCTCCCCAATTTCAACATCGACTGCACATTCTTCCCGAAAAAAGGTGCTTCGACAGCTAGTTCATCCGGATTGTACTGGTCGATCAAAGCTACACAACGATCAAAGATCACCTTCAGCTTGACAGCATGATCATCGTACTTGGTGAGGTTTATAACACCCATGACGACCATTTCCATCTCCTTGCCTTTGCACGCAATGATTCCATACCCCATGAGTGAAGTTCCTGGGTCAATGCCCAATATCACGCGTTCCTTTTTCACTTGCGTAGCCATTCTTCAAAGGTAGAACAACACATGAATCCTCTGTGCTGCGAAACTGCTAACTTGCCCACATGTTATTGGGGATCGTCACACTTGTCTTTGTTGTGCTCTATTTCGGCTTCGTCATGTGGATGATCTCGCAATGGAATGGAATCTCCGAACCATCATCAATTGAAGGATCCAGCGATGAAAACTATCGCTTCATTTCTGTCGTGATTCCTTTCAAAGACGAGGAAGCTATCATACATGATGTCCTCAACTCAGTTCTTGCTCAATCTTACACCAATTATGAGATAATCGCCGTCAATGATGGGAGCAGTGATCGCAGCCTTGAGTTAGCCGAAAAACTCATTCACTCGACACACAAGGTCATTTCCACAGCCCATTCAACAGGTAAGAAAGGCGCACTAAATCAAGCAATAGCGCTGGCAAAAGGAGAAATCATCGTCACATTGGATGCAGATACACTAGTGGAAGAAGACTGGTTGCAACACGTAAATCTATCCTTCTCCGATCCATCGACAGGCATTTTGATACTTCCGGTGGACTTCCATCAGCCAAATTGGACCAAGTCCTTCTTCGAATTGGAATTCTTGTCACTGGTAGGTTCCGGATTGGCGAGCGCACAAGGAGGAAGGGCCCTGATGGCCAACGGGGCAAACCTCGCCTTTCGCCGACAGGCTTTTAAAGACGTAGGAGGATATAGCTCCCACAGTGCCTACAGCAGCGGTGATGACCAATTCCTCTTATTCGACATCCACAAATCTGAAAATTGGGAAATAAAGACCGCTTTTTCCCAATCATTAACTGCCCACACCGAGGCTCCTAAGAATTGGAAAACGTGGTTTAGTCAGCGCATTCGATGGGGTAGCAAAGCAACAGCACCCAGCACTACATTTGCTGCAGGCATTAGCTGGCTCGTATTTCTCACCTGTTTGTTCATGACGATTTCAGCCTTGGCTAGCTTAGTCTGGAGTAGCTTGATTTCATGGACTATAGTGGCCTTTGTCCTCAAAGCGATAGCCGACGCCGCATTCCTCGCAAGCATTGCAAGCCGATTCAAGAAGCTACATCTGATGATCGTATTTCCATTGCTAGCGATAGTCTATCCTATATTGCTCACGGTATCAGCTCTTTTGAGTTTGGTGGTGAGACCGAACTGGAAAGGCAAGAGAATATCCGTTGGAAAATAGCCAACATCTCAACGGTGAAACCTTCCGATTCGTGGAGAAAGTCAGCTCGAAAAATCACTAATTTGCCCAGTCAATGAGCATCACACCATCACATGAAAACGAAAGTCGATCGGCTTGGCAGGTTTTCCGAAAAAATCGGATTGCGATGGCTGGTGTGTTTTTCATTCTTACGATGATCTTTGTGGCCATAGTTGGCCCGTTCATTCGTCCTGATCACACGGCCAATGCCAATGACCAGAACCTCAACATCGCTAGGGAGAAACCATCCCTTCAAGTCACGCAATTGCATTTGCCGAAGGCTGTAAATAGCGAATCAAGTATTTTGGAAAAATGGACCTCCTATGGGTGGAACAACGACTACATGTGGATTCCTGTAGGCAAGTACAACCTGACCGAAGAAGGAATCGAATACTGGGTATTTCAAGGCGACTCGGATCTTTT
>JBLHIB010000093.1:0-14051 GCA_047615865.1 Gammaproteobacteria bacterium | reverse complement strand
CAACGATTGAATTTGATTGTTGGGAGTGTTGATCATCATTTGCACTTGTTGCTAGCCAGAAGAAGGCAACACATTATCCAAGCCCGGATGGTGGAACTGGTAGACACGCAGGACTTAAAATCCTGTGGCCATTGCGGCCATGCGGGTTCGATCCCCGCTCCGGGTACATTGAGGGAGACGTTCGTAAGATCGTCTCCCTTTTTCTTTTGAATCCCTTTAACGGACTGAAATTAATGAAGATGGATGAGGTTGTGGCCTTTAGCTCATAAACGTATAGTGACGCATGTCGAGGCCGCAGCTGGGGAATCAGGAGTGTTAGTGTTTTGAAGTCATCACTATCCTCTATCCAAAAGTAGATGTCAATACGGGTTCACCGTGAGTAGCTAGATTTTCGGGATACTCTTGAGGGGCAGGAGCTACATAAAAAAATAATTACGGTATTTATTCCTGTGTTTTCTAGTAGTTGAAAGTCAAGCCTATGGACGGCATGATAGCCACTGAGATGCTTTTAAGTTGATTTATTGAATTCGATCCATGCCCTTGAATTCCAACGTTGCAAAACGCACCAATCATCACTTTTCTGCTTAATTTGAAGCCAACGGATGGGGCAAGTCTGGCACTTAGAAAATTTGTGTATCGCTTTTCACTTTGCGAATAATTTACCACTGTAAAATCATCTTTTAGTAGTCGACCATTTTGACCTAAAATCAAGGAATAACTTGCGCCCAGATTCATCCCTAGACGAAAACGCTCAATGTCTTTGTATATTTCAAGTTGCACAGGCAAGGTAATAATAGATGCCGTGTTGAAATGCTTAACAGTTCTGGTGTTTTGTCCTAGTACCTCCCCTTGGTTAACCACTAACAGTGTGTCTGAAAGAAGAACCTTGTCGAATCTATCATTCCACTGCATGTATTCTATTCCCACGCTCACTGTCCAATTCTTCCCTTGTTTGATTCGCACAAGGCCACCAAAAGAATAACCAAGTTCCGCGGATATGTTTGTATTCAAACTATCTGCAAAACCAGGAGTTCCGTTTTTGAAGTGGTTTTGTAACAACACTACACCGCCATGAATCTTCCATGAGATCGGTTTCTTTGCGGCTGGTAGCTCACGTGTAATGAGCATCGGTGATTTGCTTGGGCTTGGCGATATGGAAAGTTGCGAAGCATTTAGTGGACATAGCCATTGCATTGGCCTGGCGTCAGCTATTAATTCATCGAATAATTCTTCGTTGGCTCCATTCGCCTCAATAAGCTCACCTATTTCTGCCGATACTTGCTCATTCTTCTTATCCTCAGATAAGCTTTTCAGTTCTTCTTGGCGATTTGATTCAGCCTGGTGTACAAGGGAAATTGAATTACTCGATTTTCCCGATAAGTCTGTTTGATTTTGTGTTCCGCCCAACTTTTGTCCTGCTTCGTTGCTGGTAAAATTGGCGTTCTTTTCGGAAATGAGAATGGCAACAGCTTCTTCTTCACTTTTAGTGAAAACAGCAGCTGGTGAGGAATTTCTTTCTTGCAGGAAACCTGTCGTAATATACTGTTGAGTCTGGTTTGAAGCGACAGGTCTAAGATGTTCTGCCTCGTGGTTTTTTCTTGGTGAATAAGCCGAAGAAGAATCTTTATTTAAAATTATGAATGTCGAAATTGAGCCTACTGCACCTAAAGCCAATAGCAACCAGATGAACCCAAGTCGTGTTTTCTTGCTGCGCGCTTCTGTCAGCTGAGGTGCTTCAGAAATAGCATTCCATAAGCCTTCACTATTTAACCCTTCCATGGACCCAGATTGAGCTAGTCTCTTCTTTATTTCTTGTTCTAACCTATCCATTTCTTAACCTGTTTTATACTTGTAGTTCTCAAGAAGTGAATCCAAACTTCCGGGTTTCGCCTGCAACCAAGCCCTTGCTCTTTCCAATCTCTTTCTGCTTAAGCTAATCTTAATCCCAAGGATTTCACTAACCTCTTCATGACTAAAATCTTCTATCGCGAATAAGTTGAACACCTCGTAATACTTCTGTGGCATCGTCTTTAAAAATCGGATGAGTTCCTCGTTGCTCAGCTGACTTACAACTTCAGGGTCTACTGACTCTTCGTGTTTGTCTAACTGCAATTGAACAAACCTCATCGCACTCTTATTCTGCTTTAGGCAATTGTTGATGACAATTCTACTTGCCCAAGAGTGGAAGGCTCCTTTTTGTGGATCGAACTGTTCTATTTTTTTGAAGATGACTACAAATGATTCTTGCAGTATATCTTGCCGCAGCGAAGTATCGTTCAAATACCTTCCGCACAAAGCATTTAAGTATGGAAGCAATGCGTCATATAGCTCCTTTTGAGAGGCATATTCTCCTCTCAAACAACCATCTATAAATTCTTTTTTTACTTTCACAGTATTGGAGAAAATCTAGCACACTAAAGTGCGCTAGATTCGTTTTAAAGACTCATTTAAGCTGCAATTACTTCTCGCAATTACTCCACGTGATAATTAATCAAATCGTCACATTCAGTAGTTCCGGGTATCCTGAAATACGCCGTATAATATCGATCATAAACTTCCATACCATTCTCACCAGCTGGTGGTGCGATGATATATTCCACAGACATAGTATTATCACAGTACACTGTCACTATATAATCTGTAGTAATATCTGACCATTCATCACCTGCTGGGGACTCGTCAGGATCAAAAGTCATAATAAACTCACTGTCGTTTACTTCACTCCAATTGCCCACGAATACAAGAACGCCAGCATAGAAATCTGTAAAGATATTATCATCGCTAAACTCGATTGTGCTTTCATTAGCCATCGAACTTGTTTGATCAAACCATCCATATTCCCAAGTGAGGTTCCCGTCAGCATCATACTCAAACACCAATTCTTCTTTTTCTACTTTGTACATTTCCCATTCGCCTAATATTTTGGCCGAAGCAGTTGGGTTCGGTGTTACTGTATCTGTTATATCAATGTTTTCTTTTTGGCATGCTGTTAAAACAACTGTAACACTCAAGAACAAAAGCACGATTTTTGGGGTAACTAAATTTTTCATGATTCAATATTTTTTTTCTAGTTCAATAAAGTTATAAGAGGTGTAGCGCTATGCCTCTATTATCTCCTTCGACCTCAAACCGTGACAATTTTTTTACAAAAATAACTCTTAAGCGCTGATATTCAGGGAAATAAATTTTAATTTGTGGAATCACAATAAAGGAAGTGTTTCTGGACTGGTGGGAATAAAAGCGGATTGCTGGTGGTAAAGAATACAAAAATATAATCTGCAGAAAAAGCAGGAGGAAGTGGCCTTAACACGGCAGCCAATCTAGTCACTAACTGCACCCTTAAAACAGAAAGCAGCGTCTTTTTTTGAATTGGATTGAAATAAATTTGATCGGAGTTTAAGTCCTGTAAAGAATATATCAAACCGCTTCGACGTCTTGTGATGAAAGGGTATTCCTCTCGGTGTCCATAACCTCCTTTTCAATAAGCGCATCCCGTGAATCTTAGAGCTCGCCTAGATTTTCCATGAAAGAGTTCGAGAACTGTTCTGTAAGACGTACATTTTTTGAAACCTCCAAACCTTATTTCTGTAAAATATCTTTCTCTAAAAATCAATCTAAATAGCTTTCATGAAAGATGAGGCCTTCGATGCAGTCAATTATATTTTTTTAGTTTAAAGTACCAAGCATCGATAGATGCTTTTTCAGTTCGGTTAAAGAAGGATTTTATGAGTCAAAGAGATAGCGTATTAGTCTTGCCTGCAGGATCGTGAGCAGGTCAGTCAGTTTATCTGATAAATTATGGAGTTAATGAATCCTTTCTGAAACATGGACATATTGAAGCTCTTGATGGTTATATTGTTCCGATCCTCTCATTGGGGGATATGCTGTGGTGGTGGGAATGGCAAGTCGCTCAGGTTCTTTTTGAAATAATCCATCCCTTAAACTCATCTTTGTACTTTCAGTGTAAATTTAAATCTCCACGCTTTGTTCGAATCCCTTCCTGAAACTATTGAATCTTGGCTGATCCAATCCATGAAGATGGATCCTTCATTCGCCTACTTCACAAGAATGCTGATCATGATGTTAATCGCCATGCTCATGGCATATGTCGTCTGGCGAATCACCTATTGGCTTTTGCATTACACTATTCCCAGACTCACAGAAAGCACAAAGACAATCTGGGATGACGCTTTATTAAGCAATAAGGTTCTCAATGCTTTGGCCTTGCTTTTCCCTTTGTTGCTGCTAGATTACTATGCACCCATGATTTTTGACCATAGCAAGATTCTAGTGCCTTTCATCAGCAGAATGACAGATGTGTTCATTATCTTCTCGGCGGCATATGTCGTGGTGACAGTTCTGGATACGGTCAAAGAAATCCTTATTGACAACCCCGATTTCAGAGACAAACCAATCGGTAGCTTTGCCCAATTGGGAAAGATCGTGACCTACATAGTTGCAATCGTTCTATCCATTTCCATTGTATTCGATAAAAGCCCCATTTATCTGCTTAGCGGTATCGGAGCCATTGCAGCCGTAATACTTTTGGTGTTCAAAGACAGCATCCTCGGTTTTGTTGCCAGCATTCAACTTTCGGCCAACAATATGGTCCATGTCGGAGACTGGGTAACTGTTCCTAAATACAATGCCGATGGAGATGTTCTGGAGATCAATTTGACGACCATCAAGGTCCAGAATTTTGACAAGACCATCACCACAATTCCTACCTATGCATTTGTTGCCGACTCATTCACGAATTGGCGAGGAATGGAGCAGTCGGATGGCCGACGAATAAAACGGGCGGTTCATGTCCAAATCAGCAGTGTCCAATTCTGTACACCTGAAATGATTGAGAGCTTTGAGAAAATAGATTTGGTCAAGGACTATATATTGGAGCGACAGAAGGAGATCATAGCTTACAATAAGTTGAATGAAGTTGATACATCAGTTCTCCTGAATGGGCGTAAACTCACCAATGTGGGTGTGTTTCAAGTTTACCTCGAAAATTACCTGAATGCCAACTCGGAGATAAATTCAGAAATGACGATTATGGTCAGACAGTTGGCAGCTTCACCCAATGGACTGCCAATAGAGATCTATGCCTTCAGTAAAATCAAGGATTGGAAAGCCTATGAAAAGGTAATGGCCGATCTTTTCGATCATACTCTTGCTTCCGCAAGTTCATTTGGCCTCCAGATATTTGAGAATCCCTCTGGCTCGGATATGCGGTCTATACAATAGTATTCCCAATTTATCGCACACAGTACAGTCGCGAAACTCAAAGAATATACTGCTAAAACATAGGCTTGTAAGGGGTTGTGGGCTGAGCGCAAATGCCAATCCTTCTAGATTTCTGGAGAATGATTAACTTTATTGTAGGCAATGAGATTATAAAAATTCTTATGCAATCGGAGCGATCTTAGTCAGCTGAACCATGCCAATGTTCTTCGCAATGGACTAGATTTAGGAATTGTGTTACCTTTGTTTTTTCAAAATCCTTCTAAGAGCATGGGTTACAAATTGAAAACTGGAAATATTTCTATACTTTATCATAAAAATAATTATGATTCGTATAAAAAGTATAAATAGAAACATGCGAATCAGATGCTCTATCTTTAAAGTAATAGATTAATACACACTTGAAACTAAAAGGAAGCAATTATGAATGAAGAAGAGAATAAAGAGGAGAATAAAGAGGAGAATACTGAAGAGAAAACTACCGAGAAAACTACCGAGGAAACAATAGAGGATGCATTAGATTTTGAAAAAAAGAGCATGGGTAAAATGAGTGCTAGCGATCGTGTTTCTGCTTCAAGAGAGGCTAAAGCACTCGTGCTGCGCATCAATGAAATTTACAAAAAGACCCAAGACCCTTCTCTAATGGATCTTATGAAATTGGTTACTAAGAAAAAGCAAAAGATTGATAAGAGATTAAACTATAGAAGCACATAAAGAAAGCAAATCCTTTCAAGGAATGAAAAGCTAGACAATCAAAAAAGTAAGATAAAATGTTGATTGTGTGGCTGGTTTAGGGAAGTAATTTATTGCTTCCTAGTATGTACTATGCCGATATTCTTGTGATTTCCATCTAAAAACATCTGCATCATCCTTCTGAGGTTTTAGTCTCTACCTCAATTCTCCATAACGAAGGATTGGAAATATGCTAACCCCACCCTGATCTATAAAGTTATTTGCTAGAGCAAATCCCCTCGAACTCTTTACCTGCTTTTGTATTGGCCAGATTTGATGAATAATACAGGCATTTGCACCGAACCGGTCTCAAGGGTAGTTGCAATAAGGTTCGCTGTCAAAACCTGGTCTAAGGCATCTTGGAACTAAGCGATACATCCTCAAGCTAAATAGCGCTGTCATATATATTCTCCGCATGAATAAGCTCGCTGCAATCCCACTTCAGATACAAAATTCTGGGATTGACTGATAACCATGGATTTAGTACCTTAACTTAGTCCAAAGCTAGATCTATCCCAAGATTTCTTCTTGTTCTCACTTTTGTCATGTTCTATTCATAAGCTCGTTTTATCAGAAGTTGGCTTTTCTAGAATAGGAAACTGTAATAAGTACAATAACTATTCATATCTTTGAGTTAAGGATAATAATATGGGACTAAAAACATTTGCGCTCGTCATATTCGGAGGAGATGGAGATCTAGCTTTAAGAAAGATATTCCCAGCGCTGTACTACCGACTAAAGGACGGGCAGATAACCGACGGCAATCGAATCATTGCCGTTTCTAAAACTGAACTCGATACCGAGAGCTTTATCGCTCTAGTTATCGAGCACCTGAATTTACGCATTGAAGAAATTGAGCAACCTGTTATCGATAGGTTGGTTGAGATGACTACTTACATCTGCGCCGACCTCAATGTATCAGGCGATTACAAGCCTCTCAAAGAACAATTAGATGAAGCCAATTTGGCTCAATCGCTTTTTTATTACTCGACGCCATCTTTCTTGTTCGGCTTGATTTCGCGCATGTTGCACGAGCACGATATCATCAATAAATCTTCCAAGGTGATTCTGGAAAAGCCGTTGGGTTTGGATCTCAAATCTTTCGAAGAACTAAACGCCGAGCTTACCAAGTATTTTACGGAGGCTCAGATGTACCGCATCGATCATTATTTGGGCAAGGAAACAGTCCAAAATTTGATGGTCTTGCGTTTCGCCAATCACTTGTTTGAGTTGGCATGGAATGCTCAAAACATTGACAATATTCAGATTACTGTCGCCGAGTCTATTGGTGTGGGTCAAAGAAAGGAGTTCTACGATTCATGTGGAGCTTTGAAAGACATGGTTCAGAATCACCTATTGCAGCTGCTTTGTTTGGTTGCTATGGAACCACCCGCAACCTTGAACGCCGACAATGTTCGAGATGAAAAGCTTAAAGTTCTCAAATCATTGAGGATGTACAATTCCAAGAACATTGGCGACTGTTCAGTAAAAGGCCAATATGCTCGAGGTGAAGTTGAAGGAGTACGTGTTGGTTCTTATCAAGAAGATATTGGCAGTTACGACTCAACAACCGAGACTTTTGTTGCGTTGAAAGCATACGTCGACAATTGGAGATGGGCTGGCATTCCGTTTTATTTGCGAACAGGCAAGCGCCTCGAAAAGCGGTATTCGGAAATTGTAATTAACTTTAAAAAGGTTCCGCACAACGTTTTTCCTGCCGGACCGCAAATTGACCAAAACCAGTTGGTTATTCGTCTCCAACCTGACGAGGATATTGAATTGGTTCAGATGGCTAAGGTCCCTGGACCTGGAGGTTATCGCTATCAGCCAGTTTCATTGAAGTTGGATTTTGGCGCCTCCTTCGATAAAAGATTCCCTGATGCTTATGAGCGATTGCTTATGGACGTCGTTAGAGGGAATCAGACGCTCTTCATGAGAGAAGACGAGGTACGGGCTTCTTGGAAATGGATAAAATCTATTACCAATGGTTGGGCTCAAACCAAGCAGGAAGCCCAATTGTATAAAGCTGGGTCCTCGGGTCCAGGTAATGCAGTCTTGGATAAAGGTCACAAATGGTATGAATCAAACCGAAATGATGATAAAAAGGACGTTTCCCAATTCAACAAGTCTTGATCAGGCTTTCGCCAAATGCATAGCCGAAGCACTCATTGAGAGCATCGCTTCCAATGGAGAAACCAGTATTCTATTTTCTGGTGGCTCCACTCCAATTGGATTATTTGGTGAACTTGCTAAAGAAAAAGTTGAGTGGAAACTAGTCAAAGTTGGCTTGGTAGACGACCGCATTGTGCCGGCGAATAGCGAACATTCAAATAATAAATTGTTATCGGATAATTTTCTGGAATTACTTCAGGAAGACAATAGACCGGAATTTTTCCCACTAGTCACACATCCATTCAATGCAGCGAATAATTTAGATTACATCAGGAATTCGTATGACAAATTTGGTGTTCCAGATGTTGTAGTCTTAGGAATGGGAGGAGATGGCCATTTTGCATCTCTATTTCCGTCCGATCGCGCTTCTGAGGTTGGTCTGCTTCAACTAGATTCACCAAAATTACTCAATACCATTGCCCCAGCACCGCCTAAATTTCGCATTTCGTTTTCTTGGGGTTTTCTCAGGAAAGCAAAACATGTTTTTGTGCATGTCACGGGTAAAAGTAAGCTCGAGTTGATTGAAGAACAGCAATCAAGAAGTGAGCCTCTTCCAATAGATTATGTGCTAACAGATTCTGACGTTGAGCCAATAATTTATTGGGCCCCAAAAAACTAGACAATGAATAAGTCAATAGAAGAAATTACCAAGCGCATAATTGAACGCAGTGCAGCTGGCCGTAAAGAGTATTTAGAGGATATGGCGGCTGCGTCCAAGTCGTCTCGCACACGTTCCGATTTGGCTTGTGGTAATTTGGCTCACGCCTTTGCCGCTTGCGGAGTGGAGGAAAAAGCCCAATTATCAGCTGATGTCGTTCCAAATTTGGCCATTGTTTCTGCTTACAACGATATGCTTTCGGCACACAAACCTTACGAGGAATATCCCAATCAAATTCGTCAGGCAGCACGCGACAGCGGAGCTGTTGCTCAGTTCGCTGGAGGTGTGCCCGCTATGTGTGATGGTGTGACACAAGGCAAGCCAGGAATGGAACTTTCCCTGTTGAGTAGAGATGTGATTGCGCTTTCTACCGCTATTGCCCTTTCACACAATATGTTTGACGGAATAATTTGCTTAGGGATATGTGATAAAATCGTTCCAGGAATGCTCATTGGGGCCTTGAAATTTGGCCATCTACCAACTATTTTTATTCCCGGTGGTCCAATGGAGTCTGGAATTACAAATGACGAGAAAGCACGTATCCGAGAGGACTATGCGAAAGGCGAAATTTCTCGAGAAGAATTGTTGAAAGGAGAAATGGCTTCCTATCACTCGGCTGGAACATGTACCTTTTATGGCACGGCCAATAGCAACCAAATGCTTATGGAGATCATGGGGCTGCACTTACCCGGATCGTCATTCGTGAACCCAGATACAGATTTGAGAAGAGCTTTGACTGCTGAATCAGTAAAGCAGCTCGCCAAGAATACTGTCCAAGGAAATCAGATTCCCTTGTGCGAAATAATCGATGAAAAGACAATTGTCAATGGAATTGTAGGTCTGCTCGCTACTGGTGGGTCGACCAACCATACTCTGCACATTGTAGCCATAGCCAAAAGCGCAGGAATAACAATTGAATGGCAAGATTTCTCGGATCTATCTGCGCTTGTCCCTTCGATTACAAAAGTTTATCCGAACGGAAAAGCAGACATCAATCACTTCCACGCAGCTGGCGGTATGTCATCCGTTATGCGGACTTTATTGGATCACGGGCTGCTCCACAAAGATGTGCAGACTGTAGTAGGGAGAGGATTGGAAAAGTATATCACTGAACCTTCGCTGGTTGGAGATAAGGTGGTCTTCCAGGAAGGGCCAAAGACTTCTCTTGATAGCGAAGTAATTCGCACAGTTGATAATCCGTTTGACGCTGAAGGAGGTATTCGAGTTGTCAATGGAAATCTCGGTATGGCTGTCGTGAAAGTTTCTGCCGTGTCCGCGAAGAATAGGTTAATAGAAGCTCCAGCTGTGATTTTTGAAGACCAAGATGATCTTATCGAAGCATTTAAAAACAAACAACTGAATAAGGACTTTATCGCTGTCGTGAGGTACCAAGGTCCAAGGGCAAACGGAATGCCTGAACTGCATAAACTTACTCCTACATTGAGTATTCTCCAACAAAATGGATTTAAGGTTGCCTTGGTAACTGATGGTCGTATGTCAGGAGCATCTGGGAAAGTGCCCGCAGCTATTCATGTGTCTCCTGAGGCCATTAACGGTGGCATCATCAGTCTGCTTCAAGACGGAGACTTGCTCAAATTGGATTGCAATAGCGGTGAGTTAAGCTGCTTGAATATTGAAGAAGTAAAACAAAGAGAATTTAAACATCCAACATTGAACGCTCGCGGCTCAGGCCGTGAATTGTTCAATTCGATGAGACAATTGCTTTCATCAAGTGAGACGGGAGCAACAATATTTTAGCATTATGAAAGATCAATTTGGAATTCGAGGTTTACTTCAAGCCAATCCTATTATACCGGTAGCATCAATAGAGGATGTCTCGGCAGTGAGCGATGTTCTTGCAGGTTTGTCTGCGCGCGGTGTGAACTGCATAGAGATTACCCTTAGATCGAAAACGTCGTTTGCGGTGCTGCAAAAAGCCATAGAATGCAGGCCTGATGGATTTAAAGTAGGGGTAGGTACAATTGTTAATGCCAAGCAGGTAGAAAAGTGCCATGCAATAGGAGTTGATTTTTTAGTTTCTCCCGGTCTTACCCCAAAGCTGTCAAAAGCCTTTAAAGCTGGATCGATTCCTTTTCTTCCCGGTGTGATGACACCATCGGAAATCATTATTGGCATGAGTTATGGATTTCAAACTTTTAAGCTTTTTCCTTTCAATCTAGCTGGGGGCGAAAAGGCGCTCAAGGCATACGGAAATGTTTTTCCCGCAGTTAAATTCTGTCCGACTGGTGGTATTTCTGAAGATATCGCAGCCAACTGTTTAGACATGAAGAATGTCCTCGCTGTTGGTGGGTCTTGGCTAGTTTAAGCCACGAATTTTAAAAGTTGTTTGTGTAGTTATCAGGTAGGCTGCAGAATCATATTTGCCTTTATGGCAGAGAAAACAAAGCGATACTTTCCACCTGAAATGAAAGCATTACGACAATCCAACCTTTCGATTGTATCGTCTCACTCAAACTTAAGAATTAATCTTCTTGATAGACGCGCACATAGTCAACCATCAATTGAGCTGGGAAGTTGGTGCAGCAATCAGGATATCCAGGCCAATCTCCTCCGACGGCAAGATTCAAGATCATGTAAAAAGGCTCGTGGAACTCTTCGGTGCTATTGATTCCGTTGGTGGTGTCCATAATGTGATACTGCTGACCATCGAGGAACCAGCGAATACCTGATGCGTCCCATTCAATTGCATAAACGTGAAACTCAAGCGGAGATGTGTTTTTAGAGTTCCCGTAATATACGTGTCCATTGTCATTCCAATGCGCAGTTCCATGGATTGTCCATTCGTTATTTACATGCTCCAAAATGTCTATTTCACCACATTGAGGCCATGAGACATCACCAAAATTTGCTCCTAACATCCAAAATGCTGGCCAGATACCTTGTCCAGTTGGGTATTTTATTCGTGCCTCTATCTTTCCGTATTGTACTTCAACTAAGTCCTTGCTAGAAATTTTCCCAGAAGTATAATCATTGCCTCCTTGCTGCTCTTGTCTGGCTTCAATAATGAGAATTCCGTCTTCTATAGTGAGGTTGTCACCGGGAGTGTAGTATTGCCATTCATTGTTTCCCCAGCCCCAGCCGCCTACTTCATGAGCCCAGTTACTAGTGTTCAAAGTTGGCGAATCAAATTCATCCGCCCAGATTAAAGAGTACTGACTAGAGCAAGTGAGTTGGAGTGCAAGCAGTGAGAGTAGGGCGAAACATTTCATCGGATTCATCATGGCCTAGATTATTACGTGTTTGCTTTATAAAGCTAAAACTAGCATACTGTAGTTGGTACAATAATACGGAAAAGAATCAACCTGAAATGCTGTCCAAAGTTATGATTTGTACCAATTTTTGGTTTTCGGGCAGTACTTATCCTAAAATGAAAAATGTTTTGAATTCATCCAATAAGTCCAATTGTCATCAGTTTACTGGAAATATTGTGTAAAGTATTGGGCTTTTTAATTGTGTGTTTAAAGTGAAATAAATGAGAAATTGTATTATTCACAATAACTTTGTATTATTGTAATGGATACAATATCCTCTTACGGACTATATATCAACCATATACCTAAATATTATGATACCAAAATTATTTACTCGTTGCCTAGCATTCTTTTTGATGCTGGGATTTTCTCATCAACTCTCGGCGGTTGATTTGACAACTCAAACATTTGATAACGCGGCGTCTGTGAGCTCGTGGTCTAAACTTGCTGATGCAGTTCTTCCAGAAGCGGATCTCGCTTGGGATGCCGCAGGTGTTACTACTGGCGCTATGGACATATCTGGAATCAACACGGGGATTTCTGGTAAAGCATATGTATTCGAATACATTGATCCTGCTCTTGATTACCAAGGGTATACGAATGTAACATTGACTTTTGATGTTTTGCTTACTCAGCCTCTTAACTCAGCAGCAGTTCACTTGCAGGCTGAATTTCCGGGAATTGGAGCGATCAACACATTTGATATTCAAAATATGGGTCTTAATGAGTCGACTTGGACCACTTTGTCTTTCGACTACTCTGGCTTGGGAGCTGGAAGCAACTTCCGTATGCATTTCAATATAGCTGCAGGTTCACTTGTTGGTGCTGGTGGCGGTTTGTTAATTGACAACATTGTATTGTCTGACAACCCAAATCCTCCCGCCGATCTAGTTATTACTACTGAAGTATGCTCTCCTGCTGCTGAGGTTAGATTGACTGGCCCTTGGTGGGGTTGGGATCCAAATGCTGGCCCAGTTGCTGCAGATAATGGAGATGGAACATGGTCTTTCACTCTTTCACCTGCTCCTACTGAAAATATGGAATACCTACTCGTAGTGGATGGTGTTCAAGAGAACTTGATCGCAGAAATGGTTAACGGTGGTACTTGTGCTCCTATTACTGATTTTGCTGCTTATGCTAATCGTCAATGGCTTACCACTGATGGAGATATTAGCAATACCTATGGACAGTGCGCTTCGTGTAGCTCTCCTTCAGATTTGATTATCAATGCTGAGATATGCACTGCGGCTGCTGAAGTTCGCATGACTGGTGCTTTTTGGGGTTGGGATCCAACTGGTGGCCCAGTTGCGGCAGACAATGGAGACGGAACATGGACTTTCACACTTTCTCCTGCGCCTACAGCAGACATGGAATACCTAATTGTATTGGACGGTGTTGTAGAGAACTTGATCACAGAAATGGTTAACGGTGGCACTTGTGCTCCTGTTACTGATTTCTCTAGCTATGCCAACCGCCTGTGGTTGACTGCAGATGCATTGACAGTGGATGTGACTTATGGCCAGTGCGCTGCTTGTGCTCCTCAGACAGATCTTATTATTACAACAACAGTTTGTGATACTGTTTCTGAAGTAAGATTGACAGGCCCTTGGTGGGGATGGGATCCAGCTGCTGGACCTGTTGCTGTGGATAATGGTGATGGAACTTGGACTTTTACTTTGGCTCCTGCTCCTACATCTAACATGGAATACCTGCTAGTAGTAGATGGTGTTCAGGAAGACCTTCTTGCAGAAATGCAAAATGGTGGTACCTGTGCTCCACTTACCGATTTAGTTTCTTTTGCACACAGAGAATGGGCTACAACAGATGCTTTTAACGTGGCCAACACTTACGCAACATGCGGTGTCTGTAACGTAGCAACAGATCTTATTATCACAACAACAGTATGTGATGCTGCTTCTGAAGTAAGATTGACAGGCCCTTGGTGGGGATGGGATCCAGCAGCTGGACCTATTGCTGCA
>JBLHIB010000092.1:0-14070 GCA_047615865.1 Gammaproteobacteria bacterium | reverse complement strand
TAGGGCCATTCTCTACAGGGTATGTCTTTTCAGGACAGGTTGATTTTCCGGTAGTAACAAATCTCTTCATTTCGAATACTTCTGACTTCTCGTACCTCCTGCCCGCTACATATGCAGCCCAAGTAAATTCGCTTATAGATGTTATTATTGGAGGCGAATATTTTTTAGACTTCGACCCCGGATTTGGATCGGGAATCCCAGTAAACACAAATACGGGAAACAATATTGAAGGCTTTTTCGCGGCCAATATAGCAACCGCTGCTGTTGGTGGCCATATTATTGGGTTTAGGGTAATTACTCAGTCAGGACTCTGGAGTCAGACCGAAGAGACTTTTTTCCAAGTTGACGCTGTCCCCGTAATTCCTTCTTTAGCGTCAATCTCCTATGTGATTTCAGACCTGGCAGTTGATGCAGATTTTGAGGCGGCTACGATTCTGGAAAATCAAGGTGGAGGCATTGACGAGGGCTTTTTCACTATCGTCTACGACTTGAGTGAATTGCCACCGGGATTGCATTACTTGAGTATCCGTGCCAAAGATGAATTTGGTTTAGAAGGCACAACTTACATTACTCCAATGCTGGTTTTAGAGGACCAGCAGCCCATTCCTACTTTGACCGCATTTGAATACTTCATCGATCAGGATCCAGGCTATGGAGAAGGAACCACCATTTTAATTTCTGGAACCGAAGACCTGTTTGAAGGCGACCTTCAGTTCATGCTCACAGGAGTATCTCAAGGACAGCATGTAATTTACCTTCGAGCAAAAGACAGCAATGGAGCCTATGGCACAACTCAGCAGCAATATATATATGTAGTTGATGATCAATTCGGAATAGCCGATCAAAACAATGATTGTGTGATTGACATCTTGGACATCTTGTCTTTCTTAGGGGATTATGGATGTGTTTCTGACGGAGTCATCAACTGTGGTGCCGATGTCAATCTCGATGGAGTAACAGACATTTTAGATATTCTCATTTTTCTATCCTTGTTTGGATCAGAATGCCAAGATTCATCTGGACTAGTTTCAACGCAAGAAACATCCAGCTTAACGAAATAATTGATCAAATTAATCTAACAAGTCTCGAAGTATTTGAAGTCCCTCACTTGCTCCTAATTCAATGGGAGTGACGTTGAAAACACCGCTAACCGCCGGTATATTGGGATCGATTATAAATTTAGGTATGTGTTTCTCGGCGTAGTGAATTAATCCTGCTGCAGGGTATACAACCATTGAAGTTCCTACTACAACTATAGCGTCAGCCTGCCGGCAAATATCTGCCGCTGGTTCAATTAAAGGTACAGCTTCACCAAACCAAACAATGTGTGGTCTCAACTGAGATCCACGCGCGCACTTATCGCCATCACCAAGTTTCCATCCGTCGATATCATACACGAGGCTAGGATCAAGCGTACTTCTGCTCTTACGAATTTCACCGTGCAAGTGCATCACTTCTTTTGAACCTGCCCTCTCGTGAAGGTCGTCAATGTTTTGAGTGATAATCTGAATATCAAAGTCGTTTTGTAATTCGGCCAAGATCAGGTGGCCTCGATTGGGCTCCGATTCAAGAACATTTTTACGTCGTAGGTTATAAAAATGCAATACCAGATCTTGGTCGGCATCCCAGCCCTGTGGAGAAGCAACTTCCTCAATTCGATGGCCTTCCCAAAGACCGTCGGCACCTCGAAAAGTAGGAATCCCGCTTTCGGCGCTCATCCCAGCTCCTGTTAAAACAACAAGTTTCTTCATGTTTGCAAGCACGCCATTATTCTCCGGAAGAAGAAATAAATTCGAATGGCAATGAGGTAATCCTTGTGGTCTCTTCTCCGTCGATGAGCTCAGTTCGTATCAAGCGCTTTGCTGCTTCGCTGCTCAACGCTTCCCGCATATCAAGAACTGCTCCGACTGGCACACCTAAGTCATGAAAACTAATTAGCAAATTTTCTCGTGACTGTTGGTCAAAGAAAGGCTTCAAGGTCAAGTACATTTCTTCGCGATGTTGCAGTCGGTCCTGATTTGACTTAAATCGCCGATCAACCCCTAGCTCCGAAACTCCAATAACCTTGCACATTGTTTGAAACTGTTGATCACTGCCCACTGCCAAAACCAAAGCTCGTCCGCAACTGCAAGTAAAAGTCTCGCCATAAGGAGCAATATTCGGATGAAGCGAGCCCTTTAGATCGGCTACATTCCCTTCCATGAGATAGTTCGCAGCTTGGTTGGCTAAATTGCTCAAAGATGATTCTTGAAGCGAACATTTTATCCATGCTCCATGTCCCGTGCGCTCCCTATTGAACAATGCTATGAGTGCTGCTTGTTTCATGTGATGAGCAGCGAGAAGATCCATAAGAGCAACTGGCATTTTCAGCGGACCAGAAGCTTTCGTTCCGTTCATGCTCATCCAGCCAGTTTCAGCCTGAAGAACCACGTCGTATGCGGCCCGATCTAGATCGTCGGGAAAACCGTGCAGGTCACAATAGATAAGGTCTGGATTATCCAATGACAAGCTCCTATAGTCAAGACCAAATCGTTCGGCACGGGTACCACGAAAATTGGAAAGAACCACGTCAGCAGTCGCGCCAAGCTTTTGAATTTCATTTAACTGATCCTCATCTTTCAGATTTTTTCTCAAATATGACTTCTTGTAGTTAATGCTCGAGAAATAGGCCGAGCTACGCTTGGAATTATCTTCTGTTGTCAGTTTCCATGAACGCGTAACATCTCCGCTAGGCGGTTCGATCTTAGTTACATCGGCTCCCAATTCGGCCAAAAACATGCCGACGGCAGGCCCAGCAAGGACACTACTCAACTCCAACACTTTGATTCCTTTGAGAACTTTATTCATGCTCGCAAAGATGCGTTAATCTTTGCAGTTGGCTTCGGACTTTTGTCAATTCAATAGATGTGTTTGGGTCTTTTTTCTTCAGTTTATTTCTTGATCTTCAATTGCGCAGATAAGGATTTAACAGCTTTTTCAAGGCTTGGATATTTGAATTCGAAATCTTTGGCAAGCAATGCACTCGAGATATTTTGAGAACTCAGGAAAAGCTCACTTTTTTCTTTGAATATGATCTTCAACATTACGGTGGGAACAGGTAGGAACAACTTGGGCGGGGTAAAAACACTGTGGATCAGAGCATAAAACTGCCTCGCTTTAAGTGGTGATGGGGCTACTAAATTGTAGACCGATTCTGGATTCGACTTTTCACCAATGTGAAGTACTGCTCTTGCAAGATCTTCTTCATGAATCCAAGAGACCCATTGTTCGCCGGAACCAAAAACGGTGCATACACCCAATTTGGCCGCAGGTTTAATCTTATCGAGCAATTTTGCCTCAGAGCCAAGAACCAATCCAAATCGAACACATACGACCTTGACCGAGCTTGGATAAAGTGAAGTGCTCTTTTCCCAGACCTGGGCCATTCCGCCCAAAAAAGAAGCCGAAAATGAACCCTGCTCATCTTGCACTTCGTCGGACGATTGGTAGATTCCTGTGGCACTGGCATTGATCACAGTCCGAATTACATGAGGGTTATTCTTCATGGCATCAGCCAAACATTTGACGCTTTTCACTCGACTAGAAACCAACTCGGACTTGTTCTTTTCGTTCCACTGAGCATCGATACTTTTTCCGGCCAGATTTATCAATAAATCCACTCCTTCAAAGCACGAATGATCAATCGTTCCATTTTCTGGATCCCAGCAGAAATACCTAGTCAAATCAACATCAACCTGATCCTTACTCCTTGTAAGCACATGACATTCTAGGCCCCGAAGGTTTGCCTCCTTAATAATTGCCTGTCCCACTTGTCCGCTGCCACCAGCTATCAATACTTTTGTCATTCGGCTCAATTATAAGCACTCTATTTATAATAACTAGACTAGTTCGTTAAACAAAAGTGACTTCCTAAAATCATGCGTATCCGAACCCGATAAAAATAGTATCAAAGGACGATAATATGGTTACATATCATCGCTTTTCGTCTAAACATTGTATCTTTAGATTCCTTATTAATCAAATAACCAAATAACCAATCTATGCGTTTTCGTAATATAGCTCTGGCGTGCGCTCTACTTTTTTCTTTTGCGTCAATTGCTCAAACCCCTTGTGAGGCAGGATTTGCCGGCGTTTTTCCATGTGAGAATGTTGACCTCCTGTCAGTTGTACCCTCGTCAACCTTTGCAGGAGCTGGGGACATGAATGATCTCTGGGGCTGGGTAGATCCTCTTGACAACAAAGAATATGTCCTCTTGGGAATGTCCAATGGAACTTCTTTTATTGACATTACTGACCCGGTCAGTCCTATCTACTTAGGATATCTGCCAACTCAAACAACCAACTCTTCGTGGAGAGACATTAAAGTCTACAACGATTATGCGTTTATCGTATCTGAGGCTGGTAATCATGGAATGCAAGTTTTCGATCTTACTAGATTAAGAACAGTTCCTGCTCCTCCCGAGACATTTACTGTAGATGCTCATTACAACTTGTTTGGAAGCGCCCACAATATTGTTATCAATGAGGCTACGGCTAGAGCCTATGCAGTCGGAACAAGCCTCTCCAATGGCGGACTTCACATCATTGACATCAGCAATCCACTTGTACCAGCTTTCGCAGGTGATTATGCGTTGGATGGATATACCCATGATGCTCAGGTAGTTGTTTACAGCGGACCGGATGCAACATATTCAGGACAAGAAATTGCTTTCAATAGCAACGAAGACGCTCTTACGATTGCCAATGTAACTGATCCAACGGATGCGCAGACTATCAGTGTTTCTGGATATGCTACTTCAAGTTATGCTCACCAAGGATGGCTTACGCCAGATCAGAACTATTTCTTGATGGGTGATGAGCTTGACGAGAACAACGGTTCAGTTGCAAATACAACCACCTATATCTGGGACGTTCAAGACCTTGATGCTCCAGTGCTTATTGGAAATTACACGTCAGCTCTCGCTGCAATTGACCACAACTTGTATACTGATGGCAACCTTTGTTACCAGAGTAACTACCGCGCTGGTTTGCGTATACTGGATATTACAAACGTAGCTGCAGCCAATCTTACTGAAGTGGCTTATTTCGATGTCTATCCTTCAAGTGACGCTGCTGCATTCAACGGAAGTTGGAGTAACTATCCATATTTCCCTTCTGGTGTTGTTGCTGTAAGTCACATCGAAAACGGATTGTTCCTTCTCAAGCCTAGATTCGTAGATGCTTCTATTGCCAATGGCCTTGTCTGTTATACAGACGATGCAGCAATAGATCTTGATGTAATCGCTGGATTTGATGGTCCAGTCACATTGGCTGTTGAATCAGGATTACCTGCTGGCGCTACTGCTACTTTCTCGGCCAACGGTGTTGGAGTTGGAAGTTATACGCTCACTCTTTCAAACCTGCCAGCTGCAGGAGGAGTCTTCGATATTGTGATTTCTGGAACAGGAACATATTTCTCTTATTCTGATTCTGTGACTATCACTGTTTACGATTGTATCAACGATGTTCTTGGTTGCACCGATCCTGGCGCATCTAACTATAACTCCGCTGCTACAATTGACGATGGTTCATGTATCTTTCCTTGTTTCGACATAGACATCGAAATCCTGACCGATTGCTGGGGAGCTGAAACGACATGGGACATTACTGATGCTATGGGCAATGTGGTTGCTGCAGGACCTTCCGCAACGTACGGAAATCAAACAACTTACAATGAGTTGTTGTGTTTAACGGCAGGTTGTTATGATTTCACCATGTACGATTCGTTTGGAGACGGAATGTCAGGAATCGCTTCTGGATGCAGCACTGACGGAAATTATTCTTTAGTGGACGGCTCAGGAAATGTGCTGGCAGTTATGGGAGTTCCCAACTACGGATCTAGTGCGACACACAATATTTGTCTGCCTTCAGGTATTCCTGGATGTATAGATACAAACGCATGTAACTATGACTCAACAGCTACTTTTGATGATGGATCTTGCACTGCGCCTGGCTGCAACGATTCAAATGCATGTAATTTTGATTCAACCGCTGGATGCGATGACGGTTCTTGTGAATACCTCTCATGCGCAGGATGTATGAATACGACTGCATGCAACTACGACTCAACTGCGACAATAGACGACGGAAATTGTATTCTTCCTGATGGTTGTATTAACCCTGGCGCCTGTAACTACAATTCTGCCGCACTTTGTGACAACGGAAGTTGTGAATTTACGAGCTGTGAAGGATGTATGACCTCAACAGCTTGCAATTATGATTCAACTGCAACAATTGACGACGGAACATGTGAGTTTACAAGTTGTGCAGGATGTATGAACACAAGTGCATGTAACTTTAATTCTACAGCGACGATTGATGATGGGTCATGTACGTTTGCCATAACCTACTACGCCGATGCTGACGTAGATGGATTTGGTGATATAGCAGCACCCATGATGTCATGTGCTCCAATAGCAGGACTCGTTCTTAACAATACTGATTGCGATGACACGAACAACGCAATGTTCCCTGGAGGACCAGGCACTGCTGAAGGCATTGATAACAACTGCAACGGAACAATTGACCCAACGGAAGAATTGCCTAGTCCATGTTTAGGAGATTACAACAATGACGGCATTAGAAGTACGCCAGATCTCTTGCTACTACTAGGTGAATTTGGCTGTTTATCGGCATGTTCGACTGACCTCAACGGCGACGGAAATATCACAACGGCAGATCTATTGATCTTCCTTGGAGTATTTGGTGATCTTTGCCCTTGATCAAAACTAAATTGATTTTTAGAGCGGATGGGATAGCAACTCATCCGCTTTTTTTTGTCCACACATTCTCGATTATTCAAGCGCCTGATTACCTTTGTTTGACAAGTTCAATTGAAATTCATTTGATGCCCAACTACCCAAGCCGACTCTCTCACATGCGCGCACAGTCTTTTCTCACTTCTCTTTTCATTGATGTTTTTTCAGCCGCTGGCAAATATGTCACAACGCTGCCAAAAATTGCTTTGCTGTCGTTGCTATTGACAACGGCACTAGGCTTCGATGCTCAAAACCTCGTAATCAACGAATTACAGGCATCCAACGGCACTACAGAAATGGATGAGTCCGATGACTTCGATGATTGGATTGAGATTGCCAACACTACTGGAGACGCTATAAACTTATCTGGTTGGTATATCTCAGATGACGGCAATGATTTGCTCAAGCATCAATTTATGGCGACTGACGACGAATTGATGGTTCCTGCATTTGGATTCCTCCTCCTGTGGGCCGATAACGAAGTGGGCGCAGGTTCTATTCACTTGAATTTTGAGCTAGCGCAAATGGGAGAAACCATATACCTGACCACTCCTTCAGAAGACCTTCTGCACTTTGTAACCTATACTTTCAATTGGCAGGATAATTCTGTTGGCCTCAATGATGACATGGAGGTTGTAAGTTTCGAAGATCCCACGCCGGCTCAACCCAATACCTCCGCATCTTTTGCAGGTACATTGAGCAAACCCGTGTTCTCTGAGCCCGGTCAAGTGACTTTTGACGTGTCGATTGAAACGACTATTAATCATCCTACATCTGGTGTTGAGTTGCGCTATACGATGGACGGAACAACCCCAAACGAAACATCAGACTTGTACAGTGAGTCGATCTACTTAATTGACAACACCAATATTAAAGTCCGCGCATTTCACTCGGACTATCTTCCTTCACTGACCGCAACAGCTTCTTACCTATTCGAAGCTGAATGCAGTAACGACATTGTATCTATTAGTTGCGATCCCGAGGATTTTAGTGGGTCAGGAGGCATTGACAACAACCCGAATAACGGAGCCGAAATCGAGATTAATTTTTCGCTTATCCACGATGGTGAATCGGTGATCGACCAAACACTTGGGATGAAGATTCACGCGGCCGACTATAGAGATCAAAGAAGTTTACGACTCTATGCGCGCGGTGAATACGGCGAGTCACATTTGAAATACCCATTCTTCGACACCCGGCCATTTGACGAATACAAGCGTCTCATTCTGAGAAATGCTGGAAATGATGGTGTCGAAATAAACGGCTCTGGAGTGAGAGATGCATTGATCACGGGACTCATGCAAGACATTGATCCCGAATACCCTACCTCCCATTGGAAGCCTGTATGCGTGTACATCAACGGAGTCTATTGGGGATTGTACAATATGCGTGAGCGACAGGACAACGATTGGCTGGAATCCTTGTATGGCTACGAAGAAGATGAGGTTGACTTTCTTGAGCGATCGGCTACAGCACCCAACACACGCACTCAATGGTCGGGAAACTGGGATGACTATGACGCCATGAAGACGCAGGCAATTGAAGAAGATCTTTCCGACGACGCGGCCTTTAGTTCGCTCGCTGAAGAAATGGATGTTAGGAATTTTATTGACTACCAGTGTACTGAGATATACGGAATCAACCAAGACTGGCTTAGCAACAACATGAAGTATTGGCGTGCTTATGACGAAGATGTATGGCGCTGGATTATCTGGGATCTTGATTGGGGAATTGGGTGCTATTACCCATCTTACCCGCACGGATTTCCTGACTGGAACTCTTTGTCTTTCTCCTTATCAAACTGGGGAGGGTGGACGAGCGTAGTAGAAACTGAGCTCTTCCAAAACATGGTTGAGAATGAGCAGTTTGTCGACGACCTAAGCACAAGAGCTGCCGATTTATTGAACAGCTATTTGAGAGAAGAAACAGTGACTGCCAAGCTCATTGATTACCAGGCACAAGTTCACGACGATATTCCTGCACAGGCCGACCAATGGGGTGGCACCTTGTCGGCTTGGGAAAATGAATTGGAGTATATGTATACCTTCATTACCGATCGTCCGGAATTCATGCGTCAACAATTTACCGATCAGTTTGGGCTAGGTGAGATCATTGGAATTGACCTCAACACAATGCCTCTCGCGGCAGGATATATGGAGGTGAACACTATATCCGTTTACAATTTCCCTTGGAATGGCAGGTACTTTGAAGCGTTGGATGTGAGGCTCAAAGCCATTCCAAACTTCGGCTATGAATTTGATCATTGGGAGTGGGTCGATGGCCAGTCGTTTGACGACGAAATTTTCATTGACATTTCTGAAGTTGATAGCCTGACAGCATTTTATATGTCCACAGGATCACCCACATCCCCTATCATCACGGAGATCATGTACACTTCATCCAACAACACTGAAATGGGCGATTGGATTGAAATCTACAATCCTTCAGAAAACCCATTGAATTTAGCGGGATGGCATGTATGCGCTGGCAGCAGTTGTTTTGAATTTCCAGAGGCAACCACCATTGAAGCAGGCGCTTACCAGGTAGTCTGCAACAATTCCATCGGGTTCGAGGAGTTCTACGGATCGGAATTCGAAATATACGGCGACATGTCCTTTGGAATTTCCCAAAGCGGTGAAGACGTATTTATTTCAAATCCTCTCGATGAGGTGACCGATTTCGTTCCACTTGATATTCTAGCACCTTGGCCTATGAATGTGCAGGACGACCGCTCTATTGAATTGGTGAACGTGGATCTCGCAAATGACCTGGGCGGCAACTGGATTAGTCAGACTTTCATTTATGGCTCACCGGCCGAGGAGTTCGAAGAGATCATCACCGACATAACTGACCGAGCAACAACGAAAGTTGCCGTTTGGCCAAACCCTTTTCAAGAATCATTTGCGCTTGCGCTAAATCAAAGCCTAAAGGGAAGTTATACCTTGAGATTGTACGACGTGCTTGGGAAACAAATTGGGCGGCCTTATCGAGGAAGTTCTGTGCCCAATGCCAACACTATTCTCGTAGGTGCTAAGCAGTTTCCTAATCTTGAAAATCTCGCCCCGGGAACTTATATAATTAACATGGAAATGGGCGGTCAAGCTTGGTCTACTCTACTAATGAAAAAGTAAATCAGATCAATCCAACGAATCTTCAAGAAGTTGTCGGTTGTATAAGTCGCTATAGTGGCCCTGTATAGCCATAAGCTCGTCATGCGTTCCTTGCTCAACCAAGGCTCCATCGTCCAGTACTATAATCTGATCGGCATGCTTAATGGATGAAACACGGTGGCTCACAATGATTGAAGTTCTATCTTTCATTATGCGCTTGAGGGCAGTTAAGATGTGCTCCTCAGTCTCTGTATCCACGGCAGATAAACAGTCGTCAAAAATCAATAATCTGGGATTCTTTGCCAATGCTCGCGCGATCGAAATACGCTGCTTTTGTCCGCCTGACACATTGATTCCTCGTTCACCCAGGATAGTCTCATAGGCATTTTCGAAATCCATAATATTGTCGTGGATATCCGAATCCTTTGCGGCTTGGACAATAAGCTCATCTTCTGCATCATCTACTCCGAAACCAATGTTATTCTTGATGCTATCCGAAAACAGGAATACGTCCTGAGGAACATATCCAATATTGGAACGCAGATGATCCAAGTCCAATTTACTGATCTCTTTCCCATCAATTAAAATACGCCCCCCGCTCACATCGTACATGCGACACATGAGATTGGCCAAGGTCGATTTACCACTTCCGGTGCGTCCGATGATCGCAAGTGTTTGCCCTGCTTTAATTTTAAACGACACATCTTTAAGCGCTTTGATGCCACTCGTTGGATACTCAAAATCTACATGATCAAATTCCACATCACCCTTTACGTCAGAGCTATCATTGCTCGTATTTACAATGTTCGGCTTGGTATTCAGGAACTCGTTGATTCGAGCCTGAGAAGCCTCCGCACGCTGAACGAGTGAAGTAACCCATCCCACTGAGGCAAACGGCCAGGTGAGCATGTTTACAAAGAAAACGAAGCTAAAAATATCACCTATCTCAATCTCGCCACTGATGACTTTCAGTCCGCCTATGTATATCGTTAAGATCGTCGACAATCCCACCAAAAGCACGATAATAGGCATAAACAACGCCTCGATTTTAATCAGCTGGAGAGTTTTAAACTTGTAGAAATCGCTTTCGTCTTTGAAATAATCCTTTTGAGATCCTTCGCGATTGTAAGCTTTCAAAACACGAATTCCACTAATAGACTCCTGCACAATAGTCGATAATTTAGACTGCTGCTTTTGTTTGCTTTCGCTCTTGCGGTTGATGTTATTACTCACCAAATAGATCGCCACCGACATCAGCGGCAGAGGCATCAAGGCCCAAAGGGTAAGTTCCAAATCAATGGTAACCATGAAACTCACTACAAGAATTACAAGAACCGCCAAGTTCATGGTATACATAACAGCAGGCCCCAAGTACATACGTACATTGTTCACATCCTCTGAGATGCGATTCATGAGGTCTCCCGTTTTATTCTTCTTATAAAATGCAAGATCTAGATTTTGGTATTGATCATAGATTTCATTCTTGAGATCATACTCAATCAAGCGGCTCATGACAATAATCGTTTGCCTCGTCAAAAACAGGAATACGCCTTTGATGAAATAAAGAACAATGTACAACACGGCCAGCAGCATAGCAATCAATACAAGTGCTTCGAGAAAATCCTCGTAGGTATTGATGTCAAACAAACTATCGAGCCTGCTCCCAGTGAATTCAGAGAGGCGCACAAGCACATCTGGCGTCTCGATATCTACCTGTTCGAAAAAGGAATCTTTATCGATTGTCTGTCCTGCTGATTCAACGTCGTTAATTGGCGTAAGGTACTCCTCATTGGCACCACCCAGCAGGTTGACAACATCGCGAACCATCAAGACAGAATACACACCAAAAAAGTTCGAAGCAACAATGAACACGAGTCCCAAAAGGAGTCGGCCTTTGTATTTCCAAAAGTATTTATTGAGGTATTGAAGTGATTTCATTCGCTAAAACTCGAAATTCCAGGTTATTGATGGTAAGATAGGAAACAGACTTACTTGCTTGGCCACAACCGCTATTTCGCCACTTTGTAAATCTCCATCATTGCTAAAGAATATGAAATAGGGATTTTTACGGTTGTAGATATTGTATACCGACAAGGTAAAACTGGAGTCAAACATACGCTTCTTCTCAATTTTACCGCCGTTAATCTTGTCTTTGACTTGCTTGAATTGTGAAACATTGTACGTCACCCCAATGTCCAGTCGATGGTAAGCGTCCATTCTAAAACTATTGCGCGGACCATATACATCGACCAATCGGCCTTCGATAAAATACCTTTCTACTGGCAAAGTAATCGCGTTTCCTGTTCCGTATACAAAGGTAGTAGTAAAAGTCCATTTGTCTTTTAAAGCATAGGCCAGAACTACGGATAAATCATGCGTTCTATCAAATTTCGCCGGAAACTCTTCTCCTTCGTTTATGTCATCAAACTGGCGCATTGTTCTACTCCAAGTATAGCCTACCCAGCCGGTGAAGTCTCCTAACTTCTTATTGACAAACACCTCGAAACCATAAGAGTAACCTCTACCATAAGTGAAATGATTGTCGATATTATCATTGACTTGATCCTCCAATAAAGTACCTTCTTTGTACTCCAACAAGTTTTTCATGTCCTTGTAATAAACTTCCACCGAAGTCTCGAAAACACCTTGTTTAAAATCCCTGAAATAACCGAGCGCATATTGAATTCCGAATTGCGGAGCGGTTCTATCTGTGCTGGGAACCCAAACATCCGTAGGCAATGAAGTTCCGGCAAGAGAAGCTAAATGCAGGTACTGGTAATTGTGCGTATAGCTAGCTTTGACAGATGATACTTTGTTGATGCTATACCTCAGTGCTAGCCTAGGCTCAGGATTGAAATAGTCTCCAACTTTCTCGCCGTTGGCAAACGTCTCTTCGGTTGCACCAACCAAAGCTCCGAATTCACCCTCATCGCTAGGCGTGAATTTAGTATAGGGACCAACGTGCGCGAAGTAGGTCGCTCTAATCCCTGCATTGATTTTAAAACGCTCAGTAATATTGAACTCATCTGAAATGAAAAAAGCCGTTTCATGCGAATACAAGACATAGTCTTCACCTGTATCAAACTCAGTATCCCCAGTCTTCAATTTCACTGTCGTCGGAGTGAAAGCGTGGTAAGTATAGTCGACTCCTACCTTAATTTCATGCCGATTATTGGGATAGTAGTTAAGCATTACCTTCCCACTCCAATCCTGAATTCCAGACCTCAAGTCAAACTTGAAGTCACCATAATTCATGCCAAACCGGAACTTATAATCGCTGAAAGTGACAGTCGTATTCATGAACAACTTCGGACCAAATAAATGATTCCACCGCATTGAAGCAATGGCGTTTCCCCAAGGTATTTCAGCAGAGAATCCTGCCTCATTGTCTGCAAATCCAAACTCATCACGACCAAAGTAACCACTCACAAACAGTTGATCTTTGTCTGAAAAGCGGTAGTTGAACTTGGCATTCAGATCGTAGAAAAAATACGAGCTTCCTGAGTAGGAAGGACTATTGTCTATAAAAGGCTTGAGCAATATATCGATGTAAGTCCGACGAGCCGAAACAATGAACGAACTCTTATCCTTAACGATTGGGCCTTCCAATGTGAGTCTTGACGAAATCAAGCCTATGCCTCCTTTGGCGCCAAATTTCTTGTTGTTTCCTTCATTGAGGGAGATATCAAGCACCGAAGACAATCGGCCACCATACGATGCGGGCATTCCTCCTTTGATGATGTCGATATTCTTTACGGCATCTGCATTGAAAACCGAGAAGAAGCCGAATAGATGGGAAGGGTTGTATACGACAGCATTGTCGACAAGAATCAAATTTTGATCCGGCCCACCTCCGCGCACATAGAATCCAGAATTGCCCTCTCCAGCAGATTGGATACCGGGGAGCAGCTGTATTGTCTTGAGAACATCTACTTCACCAAGTAAAGCAGGCAACGTTTTTACTTGTTGCATATCCAAGTCCATACGCCCCATTCCGGCGTCGTCAAGATTATCACTTTTCTCACCAAAGACCACAGCTTGATTCGTGATGATGGTTCCTGGAAAAAGCTCCATGTTCAAGCTCAAATCTGCAGTTAGAACGAAGGAAATTGACTTAGAGTCAAAGCCAACATAGGAGAAGATCAATTCGTATTCTCCTTCGG
>JBLHIB010000091.1:0-14182 GCA_047615865.1 Gammaproteobacteria bacterium | reverse complement strand
ACATTTATCCATTGGTCGGCCTCAATTCGCAAAGCGCTCCACTTTTCGTCTCTCGAATCACGAAAATCCACAGAAGAACGATTGACTCTAGGAATATCGTTTTGGGCTTGAGAGATTGCGTACAAATAGTCGGAAGTAAATCCATTTCTAAAATTCTCGACATCGTCATATGCTTTGCACTTGCGTTGAACCATTACTGAATCCCAAGAAGCCATAGCCATCATAAGCTCGGTCATCTCAATTTTCAATGAATCATCCTTGACCTCAGACATCAACTGTCCCAATTGTCCTTGTATATCATACACTTGATTTACGATCAGGTGCATCATGCTCAAACTATCGGCCATTCCGCCGACCAGAGCATCATATTCTTCATATTGGGTTTTAGGAATTTCAAAAAGAGGGTTTTGGGTAATTTCAAAAAGCACCGAATCCTTCATTTGTCCCATAGACAAAATCACTTTATATTCACCTGGACTCACTTTGTGACCTCTGAAACTCCCTTCCATATAGATTCCGGGGACTCCAGTCATCGTTTTATGCTTCATATCCCATACAAATCGATTCAATCCAGTGTCGGCCGGAATCACTGTATTCGGGGATGGCCCGCCAGCCCAGCTAACAAACTTCATATCGCTTTTTGGGGAAAAGGATTGGATCAGTTGATCGTTTTCATTCAATATTTCTAGTACGAGAGCCGAAGAGTCGATTTTGGCAGGAAGCTCATAATGGAGAACGACTCCATTTGATGGGTTTATCCCTTCAAAATCGGCTGTGCCTTTATAGTCTGGTTTGTAGTTATTCATCGAACTTCCCCAAGAAGGATAAACCGTAGTAGCAGGCTTAAGCAAGTCGAGAGAATCGGTAGGGTTGAACTGGGTAAGGATATGAATATCGTCGAGTATCCACAAAGAGCGACCGGAAGTGGCAACAATCAAATCGTTTTGATGAATTTTTAGATCTGTAATTGGGACAACAGGCAAGTTGAGCTGAAAAGTCTCCCATTTCTCACCGCCGTTCCATGAAATGTACACTCCTAGTTCTGTCCCCGCGTAGAGTAAATTTGGCAGCTGTGGATCTTCGCGTACCACTCTAGTGAAAGCTCCGTATGGAAGGCCTGTGCTAATATCCACCCAAGTTTTTCCGTAGTCTGTTGTTTTGTAGATCCCAGGGGAATAATCATTGAATTTATATCTGGTAGTAGCGATATAAGCTGTTGCAGCATCGTGGGGAGAGACCTCGATGGCATTGACTAGACGTTCTCCCAACTTTTTAGGTGTAATATTAACCCATGTAGCTCCGTTGTCTCTTGAGACATGCACCAAACCATCGTCACTTCCTGTATAAAACACACCTTTTTCATGTGGTGATTCAACCATATAGCTGATCGTTCCATAATTTTCGGCACCCACAGCTTCATTGGTGTATGGGCCTCCTCCCTTGCCTTGTTTCTCATCTATATTGCGGGTAAGATCAGGAGAGAACTCTTCCCAGGTCACCCCCATGTCATTTGTGCGTAGCACCAATTGCGCGCAATGATAAAACGCACCCGGTTCATGCTGCGACCAGATAGTAGGGGCATTCCAATTGAACAAGTACTTCATATTTCGCGCTTCTCTACCCAGGTATTGCAAGGGATCGGCCATGACTTGAATGCCGGCTTTTGATTCCATATCGAGCAGTTCGATGGTTCCCAAATAACTTCCTCCCATGACATATCTCGGATTGTCGGGATCAAACGCCAAGAAAGCGCTTTCACCACCGGCGCAATAGGTCCAATCCGACTCGCCAATGCTTCCAGAACCATTGGACAAACTGGCAATTTTAATACTGGAATAGTCTTGTTGCCCACTGTAGATATTGTATGGCCAGACGTTATCTGTATTGATTCGGTAGATTTGACCAATAGGCATATTGCTCTGTGTAGACCACGACTCCCCTTGATTGAAGGAAATGGCCGCGCCACCGTCATTCGAGATCACCATGTTTCGTGAATTGGCTGGATTGATCCATAAATCGTGGTAATCACCATGCGTACCTCCCAATCTCTCCCAAGAGCGACCTCCATCAATGGAACGCAGAGCAGGTGCGCTTAAAACGTAGACCGTATTTTCGTCTAGAGGATCACAAAACACCTCGGTGTAATACCATGCGCGCTGGGTCAAACGGTTGTCACCACTCACCTTGCTCCATTTTTTACCGGCATTGGTTGAAACAAACAGTCCGCCCAAATCCTTTTCACTATCGCTTTCGACAAGAGCGTACACATGTTCCGAGTTGGACCTGCTAACTGAGATCGCCATTTTACCCTTTTCCTTTGGAAGCCCTTCTTCAATTTTATTCCAAGAATCTCCGCCATCTGTGCTTTTATAGACACCACTGCCTTCTCCACCGCTGACAATCTTCCATGGCATACGCTGGTGTTCCCACATCGTCGCGTAGAGGATATCGGGGAAATTCATATCCATGCATAGTTCGCTGCACCCTGTAAGTTCATTCACAAAAAGGACCTGTTTCCAACTTTTTCCTCCATCCGCAGATTTATAAATTCCACGCTCTTTATTGGGTCCATAGAGCGCTCCTTGAGCGGCAACATAAATAAGGTTTGGATCTGTGGGATGAATAACGATTCGTGAAATGTGCTGAGTAGGAGCTAGACCGATGTGCACCCATGTCTTTCCAGCATCGGTGGACTTGTAGACTCCATCTCCATATGAAGTCATAACGCCTCTTGGTGCGTGTTCCCCCATTCCGCAATACACCACATAGGGATGTGATTCGGATACTGCTACAGCCCCAACTGATCCTGTTTTGAAAAAGCCGTCTGAAATGTTATTCCAATGCTGACCTGCATCTTCAGTTTTCCAAAGACCACCTCCTGTTGTTCCCATATAGTATGCCAAAGGATCGCCGACTACCCCGCAGGAAGACACCGACCTTCCACCGCGAAATGGTCCGATATTACGGTATTTCATGGAATCGAAAAACTTCTCCGTTGGCGATTGACTAGGCGCCGAAAGGACGGCTAGAAAGCAGGCTAATGTCCAAAATATTCTCACTTCAGTTAGTCTTGATTAAGACTGGCAATTTAAAAATAATTTCGGCTGAATTGGCATTGGTTTTGGGGGGCTAATTGAAGGAGTTCAATTGAGGTAGACCATTGGAAAAATGTTTTGCTGTCTTCACATAAAGCTTAAGCGGATATACCAATCTTTATTATTAGCTCCAAGCGAAAGCTGACATACAGAAACCTGAGACTTATTGCTAAAAAGCTTTCCGTTTGGATAGTCGTATTAGCTCAAGTGGATTTAATATGTATCGCATAATTCTTCCATGTCCTTAACTCAAATTGCAAGAGTGTTACAATCTTTGCTGAAGCTCAATGAATATTTCGCCCCGAAGACAATAATCAAAAAAAACAAACCTTCGAGTAAATTGTCAAAAAGGCAAGATACGAATGGCACTTGCTAGCCACTAGCTGTCCCAAAAATCTATCAAACGTTCGTTTTTGGCTATATTTTTAGTTGATTTTGAAGCAATACTGATAAAACAATCACCTAAGAAATACGCAGTTCACTAATTATTTTGCCAATATTGCAGAATGTAACGTAACGTCACCCCATAATTACTCAATTTTTAAGCATTCATGATAAGAATTACACACTTTTCACTTGTTTTAACAGTGCTATTAAACCTGGGCCTTTCTGCGCAGACAGTTTTGTTATCGGAAAATTTTGAGACCACTGAATTTCCAGAAAATTGGGACCAGCAAACGAACGCCAGCGATGGCGGGTGGTTATTAGGAGTATCTACTTCGCTTGAAAGTGAGTATTGGACAATAGCACCACATGGAAACTTTATCGCCACCAATGACGATGACTGTGATTGTGATAAAGAACTAGACTACTTAATCATGCCATCACTCGATTTGACTTCTTCAGTCCAAGTCGTTCTTCAATTTGAAAACTACTTTGATGGTGGGACTTTATTTGGTGGAACAGAGATCGCAACCATCGAGTATTCTTTGAACAGCGGAATAAGTTGGACAATTTTGGAAGAAATTGAAGGAACGGAAGACAACAACTGGGACACACAGTCAATTGACCTCAGTTCTTTATCTGGCAACCCCGATGTCCTTATAGCCTTTCATTATTATGATGACAACAACTGGTTATTTGGTTGGGGTATAGATGATGTAATTGTCTTTGAGCCAGAGGGTCTAGACCTAGGTATTTCTTCTTTGGACGTCCCTAATATCGTTGACGCCCCCAGTAACCTGATCATTTCTGGAACGGTCACAAATAATGGATTGGAAGAAATCAACTCTTTCGACCTTTCTTGGACGATAGGAGGCGCTGATAATAGCACGACAATCAATGAATTGTCAATCACTTCTTTGGAAAGTTATACCTTTTCGCACCCTGTTGAATTGGAGGTCATATCATCAGGCACGTTGGAATTGACTGTTTCCATAAGTAATATCAACGGTATGTTAAGCGACTTAAACCCGTTAAACAACGAATGGATTGGTTACATCCAAGCGGTTGAATACGGTGAGCTGATAGATGACGGGATAAATCGAGAGTATATCTATTACCATCCAGAAAGTGCGCCAGATCTATGCCCATTAGTCTTTGTCTGCCATGGATATACCGGTTCGGCCCAAGGCATCATGGATTATTCAGAATTTAATGCTGTAGCAGATGAATTCGGATTTGCTGTTTGCTACCCTCAAGGTATTGACGACTCATTTGGCAATACATTTTTTAATGTTGGCTATGATTTTCAAAATGGAGAAACAGTAGATGACGTAGCTTTTATTCAAAACCTCTCCTCATTCCTACATTCGAATTACTCTTTGAGTGAAAGCGATATATTCTGCACAGGTCTTTCTAATGGCGGGGATTTCTGTTATATGCTCGCTTGTCAAGCATCAACTCAGTTTAAAGCGGTAGCGCCTGTTGCAGGCATGATTTTGCAAGACATCATGGATGATTGCAATCCGGAAAGTGAAGTTTCCATTTTTGAGATTCACGGCACGAATGACAATGTAACCTACTTTGAAGGAGATCCAGATAATATTGACGAATGGGGTGCATACCCTAGCATTCCAGCAACCATTGATTTTTGGACTACACTCTATGGATTGGACATCTTAGAAAGTGTAAATATACCCGATAGCTCTCCAGGCGACGGCAGTACGATAACTTCCGATGTATACACTGAAAATGGAAGTTGCACCGAAGTTTGGCTATATACTGTTGAAGGAGGCGGCCATGATTGGCCTGGTGCTTTTGGAAATATGGATATCTCAGCAAGCAGAGAGATCTGGACTTTCTTTGAAGGGTTATGCGATTCAACTGTCGGCATGGAAGATCATTCTATTGAGGTCGACCGAACACTCGTTCAAATAACAGATATATTAGGACGAGAAGTGAAGGAAGAAAGCAATGTCCTTCTGCTCTATCTCTATTCGGATGGTTCTGTTGAGAAGAGATTCTGCATTGAATGAGATCTGAATCAAATATGAATTCTCCTAATTAACGAAATAAGCAAAACGCTAAAAAGCAGTTATTAAGCCATAAGATCTTGAGGTAAGAGACGATTCATCAATTGGTAAGGTTTTACTCAATAACACCAATCGAATTTTTAGAATTATTGAATGTTAGCCTATTGCACATATTGTTCAGCTGAAAAAAACTACTCAGACAAACTATTGCCAGCAGTTGACTTATACATAAGTGAAAGAATCGCTAAGGTTTATGATTTAGCTGAAAAGGCAGGATTGAAATTTGTAATCCTTTCAGGAAAATTCGGCATAATGGAGACGCATCAAAAGATTGGTCATTACGATCATCTGCTCAATGCATCAGAAGTTGAAACTCATTCTGACCTTGTCGCTTCGCAATTGAAGGAAAAAAAAATAACTCACCTTGTTTTTTATCGGAGCTCAATGGAGCGCGATAAAAACATCAAACCATATTCCGATTGTATATTAGAGGCTTCGGCTAAAATTGGAATTCCGATAGAATTTAGAGACGCCGATTTCAATGACAGAAGTATATAGAAGAGCACAAGGCTCAGCACCAAACTCTATATGCACTTTTATCATGAACCTATTTCAAATAAGTTTGATCTTCTTAGCTCACCTCTTCTTGTCGAGCTGCTTTTTGAATGAAACACTAAGTTCAGATCCGAACACATGTTTTGAATTAACTCAACATGTGATTCACTTCAGCGAAAAAATAGTTACTCACGACTTATTCATTAGTCCTAATTAATGCACGGTTTACTTTACCAATTGCCCTACCCCATTGGTCCAAGTGATGGAAAAGGCCTGAGAATAGATTATGATGATAGTCCGAACTATTTTTTTTGTCGCCATTGATGACGATCATCCGACAAACCTATATGACTCACAACAAACGAAAAACATATCAGTCAAGCAATCCAGAATTATGTTAGATGAAGAGTATGAATTTCTCGTAAACATATTCCCCAACGGCATTATCGTTTCACAATTTATTGATAACGAATTACTTCAAAGAACTAACTATTCGAAAATATATTCCAAATTTCGATCTAAAATTTCAGAGTCAAAGGACCCGAGCGATCTTCAAAGAAATCTGGGTAAAAGACTATTCTCAAATCAAGGCTCCTAAGTAAAAAGAATGAACCAAACATCAATCATCAAATTCCTCTCATTAGCCTGGTTCAATTCTCAAGCGAATATTAACCCCACCCAAATAAAGGTGCTGGTCAGTTCTAGGATTGATATTGCCTCTGCTAACGTTAAAACTTGCATCAATCTTTATCAAAACCACCTAAATTCCAGCCCAGACTCAATCTATAACAACCTCTGCTCGAAACAGGCCGAGAAAGAAATTTACGCAGGCTTTGACTTTCCGTTCAGAGCCTTAGCAAAATCAAAAGACAGAATAAGTAAGTCTGTCTAATATTAAGAGACCCAAATGGTCAAGAAATTAACAACTGCTGCAGTATGAAGAAAAGACACCTCCCAATATTTTTAATACTTCTAGGAATTTCAACAATTCTAGGGTTTCAATTTGCCCCGACCTCAATGGGAAGTAGCGAAATATTTACAATCTATTTAGTTAGACATTCAGAAAAAGATTTAGAATCGAATAATGCCGCAAATCCTCCCCTGACTAAATGTGGAGAGCAAAGATCTGAGCATCTAAAGAGTTTTCTGAGCGATGTACATCTTGATGCTATATACAGCACTGACTATACCAGAACTAAAAATACTGCTCTACCTACAGCTAGGTCTAAAGGGTTGGATATTCAGGAATATAACACTCAAGAACTTGAAGTTTTTTCAAAATTATTGATCGATTGTAAACAAGATGTGCTTGTTGTTGGACATAGCAATACAACAGGAGTTTTAGCCGGCCTGTTGGCTGTTGAGGATATTGGGGAATTTGATTTAGATATTTATAATCGCGTTTATCAGGTCGTAATCCATAAGAAGAGTCGTAGGCTTCATTTATTCCATACAGCCTTTAATTGTGATGATTAGACGTGTAAACTTGGTCTTTAGGTTCAAAAGAGCTGCAGACAAAGTATTCGTTGATTTCAAGTTTTATTTGTAATTTCATCCTTTAACAACCTCCTGGAATGAAAAATAAAATTACACTGGCTCTAGTTTGTCTTATTTCTGCTTTTTGCTCTGCACAAAATGTTGAAATTGACAATTATTCCTTAAATAGTATTGGTCAAGCACAATTATCAATACAGGCCCAAGCCGATAAATATTATGTGCTGCATGCACAGCATAGCTCTGAGTTCAATTGGATTACTTCAATGGCGATGGGCGTTGATGGAACGATGGTGATTTCTGAACCCGGTGGAGCTTATCCATTGGAGAACTATTCGATAACAGAACATGACATCTCAACCCCCGACGATTCGGATGGAGATGGTATAGATGACGTTACAGAGTTTAATAACATGCCTACAGATGCCCCTATCAACTATGCATATTCTATTGATATAATAGATGGGTCAACCTCAATACCAAATGCTGAAACCTTTTTGGAGCTGGCTGCTATGAACAATGTGGGTTGGGCTCCATTTTTAGATGGTCAATTGTATGTCAAGTTCGGAATTCTTGATAGAGACACACCCGAACCGAAAATATATTTCATTAATAGCAACACATATGCCATCCACGCTACTTTTTTCAATTCAATTGGTGCAACGGTAGATGGAGATGACAGCTCTGGAGAGATCGTTTTTAATGCTACCGACATCCTTCCAAATGGCGTTATTGGAGGTTACTCATTCAACTTCTCTTTTGGAGATACATACAACTTTGAAGACACCCAAAGAACCTATGAGTTATTGGCGGCTAATATGCCTTTTCTACAAAATAACATGAACCACTTCATCGGACAGGCTGATGAAAACTACTACCTAAACAATTATGCTGACGATTTTGTAGACTCAAGAATAGACGTAGTGCTAGAATCTGATGTATTTGCTGAAATCAACTACATCCCTTTTCATGAAGCAGAAGGATATGGTTTCTTCAAACATATGGCGCTTGATGAAACCCCTGGATCTAGGGATATTGTGCTATATGACGCCTTACCGAATTCATTACCTAGAGTGGGAGGAATCATAACCTCTGTTATACAAACTCCTTTGTCACACGTTAACTTAAGAGCAATTCAAGACAATGTTCCAAATGCATATATCGCAGATCCATTATCGATAGATTCAATAGCAAATTTATTAGGAGGCTACATTTATTTCAAAGTAGAAAATGAGCAATTCCAAATACGAGAAGCTACTTTGACTGAAGTAGATGATTGGTATGAATTCATTAGACCAACAGAAGAACAGATTCCAATTCGAGATCTAAGTATCACCGATATTTTACCCTTAGATGAGGTTGAGTTTGAAATGTCTGCTGCCTTCGGAGCAAAATGTTCCAACGTTGCAACCATGAGGACATTTGGATTTCCTAGTGGCACAATACCTGACGGTTTTGGAATTCCATTTTACTACTATGATGAATTTATGCAGTTCAATGATTTTTATCTAGAGGCGCAAGTCATGATAGATAACCCTACTTTCCAAACTGATCTAAACTTTCGCATTGAGCGTTTAGCAGATTTTAGAAACGACATTAAAGATGCTCCCATGCCGCAATGGATACTTGATGATTTACAAGTCATGCATGATGATTTTCCACCGGGCACTGCAGTTAGGTGCCGCTCAAGTACCAATAATGAAGATTTACCCGGATTTAGTGGTGCGGGTTTATATACGTCCAAAACCCAACACCTCGATGAAGGGCATATCTCCAAATCTATTAAACAGGTTTATGCCAGCATGTGGAATTTCAGGGCTTATGAGGAAAGAGATTTTTATCGTGTTAATCACTTTATAGCAGCTATGGGCGTTTTGTGCCATCCTAATTTTGAAGAGGAACAATCGAATGGCGTTGGGATTAGTATTGATCCCATTTACGAAACAGACAGTACATACTATCTCAACACACAAGTGGGAGAGTCATTGATAACAAACCCAGATGAGAACGCGGTACCAGAGGAGATTCTCTTGTACCAAAACCCTTCAGAAGCAGGCGGCTATCTCGTTTTAAGACTGTCCAACTTAGTGGAGCCGGGTGAATTGGTAATGGATCAAGAGTATCTCGATCAAATGAGAGACTTCCTCGGTATTATTCATGAGGAATTTGCCATACTTTATGACGTTGTAGGTGCAGAAGGTTTTGGAATGGATATCGAATACAAAGTCACTGCCCAAGATCAAATGGTGATCAAACAAGCAAGACCATGGGTTTCCTTTTGGGCCGATATTAAAGCCAATAACGATTTGGGGGTGACCGCAATTGTTGAGCCACAGTCTTCATCTGGCTTGGGAAGTGAAGAGCTGGTTACGGCAACAATTGCCAATCAAGGTTTGAATGACATGCACGATTTTGAAATCGAGCTGGTCGTTGATGACGAAACAATGGAAACCATATTGATTACAGACACTATCCATCCTTTTAGTGAAGCTGACTTTCAGTTTACAATGCCACAAGATTTTTCAGCTATTGGTGATTATATCATTACAGGAATCGTCACTGATCCTGACGATGAATACGGTAACAACGATACGTTGAATGTTGTATTAAGCAAGGTTCATGAATTGAATGGAGAACTTTCAATTGGAAATCCAACGGTTACGTGCAATGACGTGGTCGAAGTGAATGCTATCATTATGAATCTAGGAGAAACTACCATTACCGAAGTGGAAATTGAGGTAGTGGTAAATGACCTAGTTATAGATGTTGTCAATGCCACAGTGGAGATTGCATTCCAAGCCCAAGGCTCGGTAGAAATAACTATCGATGAAAACCTCGATCAAATTGACAATGACATCACATTTAACTTGTTAAGCGTAAACAACCAAGCTGATGAAGATCCAAGTGATAACTCAGCTTCAACAAGTACAACATTGGATTCAGATTATGACATTATCACCTTTATCATCAACGCCGACAATTATCCGCAAGAGACTTCTTGGGATGTATATGACGAAGGGATGAATGAAATAATTGCCAGTGGATCTTTGGAAGGAGGTACAGTTATTCTTAGCGAGGAGATTTGTCTGAACTATGGCTCATGTTTCACTGTGACTGTATACGATTCGTACGGAGACGGAATATGTTGTGCCTATGGCCTAGGTGATTTTCTAGTTCAAAACTCTTCAGGTGAAACCATTGCAACCAATGATGGTGAATTTGAATATGACGCATCTGAATTAATTTGTCCAGATGGAACAGGATGTGAGATTAACGCAGACCTAAGTCTATCCAACACAACCAATTCTTCCTCTAACGATGGTGCCATCACTATCTATACAAGTTCGGGCAACAGTCCATTTCAATACAGCATTGATGGTGGAGACACCTTTTTTGAGTCGAACTCTTTCACCGGTTTAGCTCCAGGGAATTACGAGGTAATAGTCGAAGGTTCGGCGGGAATGTGCTCATACGAGGAGACTGTTATTATTGAAGCTTGTACGTTCAATTCAGTTGAAATTGCATCTAGCAATGTATCTTCTTCAATAAGTGCAAATGGTTCGATTGAGATCACGCCAACTTCTGGAGTTGGACCATACCAATACAGTATTGATGGAGGGCAGAACTTTGTTTCCACCAATATATTCCCTGATCTAGCTGTAGGTACGTACAACGTCATTGTACACGACGCATCGGGAGTATGTCCGTTTGAAATAGGTGTTCCAATTATCGTTGATGAGGAGGTAAGTGTTGAAGATCCACATGACTTCTTGTCAAATGGAATCACGATATATCCGAACCCAACAGACAACATCTTCAACATTGAACTCGATTCTTACTCTTCCGAAAGAGTAAACATTGAAGTGTATGACCACTTGGGCAGATCAATTCAAAGCAGCTATATAGCAAAGGACGGTAGCCGAAAAACTACAATATCTTTAGATGGTTATGGTTCTGGAGCTTATTTGGTCAGGTGCTATACCAGTAAATCTCAAAAGTGTTTTAAAGTGGTTAAGATTTAAGGCTTTTCCACTCATCTCAAGTTCCCACATAATCCTTACAAACCACACTTATTTTCTTTAGTTTTGAATTCCTATTCAACCTTTACTATGGACCGGATCAGACTGCAGCTGCTTACCAAGGAAGACATTACCGATGAGTTTGTCTCGTGGCACACCGAGGAGCACACCACTTTTTTCTCTTCGTCGAAACGCACTTTTGTAAAAGAGACTCTTTTAGCCGAATTGGAAGACGGACTGTCAGATGGAAATCTATTTCAATATGGAATCTACCACATTGAAGATGAAAAGCTTATCGGCACAGTTAAACTCGGCCCAATCAATAAGCTCCACATGACCTCTGACCTAGTCACATTAGTTGGAGACAGGGATTATTTACGAAAAGGCTTGGCCTCAGAAGCCATCAAACTTGTGAATGCAGTTGCTTTTGGAGAGCACAAACTCCGAAAATTGTTCAGCGGAATGTATCGCGGAAATGTGGGAAGTGTTAAAGCATATCTCAAAGGAGACTGGGTAATTGAAGGCATTTTGCGCAATCAATATCTGGATGGGACCGATGAACATGACCGCATTCTTGTAGCCTGCTTCAACCCAGCTATGTATACCGAGCCATATTACAGAGAAGGCCTCTACAGCTTTGAAGAAGTGTACGGATCATAGAGCGGACTGAATGAAAAAGACACTAGTCATATTTGATTTCGACGGAGTAATTGTCGACTCACTGGGATTTCTTTATCAGACCTACTTGGACTTTCTGGCCGAGTTTGGTGTGGAAGGCAACGAAAAGGAATTCGATCTGCTGAACGGTCCAAAATTGGCCCAGATAATTACCTACCTCAAAGATAAATACCAACTCGTCCCCTCTGAGCAAGAGCTATTCAACAACTACTTGGGTCGTATGTCCAAGTTGTACGACGAAGTCGGTCTCTTCGAGGGAATTGAGGACTCGTTCGCTTGGTTGCGAAATGCCGATTGTAAGATTGCCTTAGCCAGTTCGTGCGGAAGAGCCGAGATCGATAAAGTTTTTAGTCGATTCAACTTGGGACATTACTTCGACTTCATTGCTACAGGCGATGACGTGAGTAAGGCCAAACCTGAACCAGATATCTATGTGTTGGCCAAAAGTCAATTTTCTGGCTACCAAGCCCTCGTTCTGGAAGATTCCGAAAATGGGGTCCAGGCTGCAGCTTCCGCAGGATTGAAAACGGTTTTGTTTAATCCGCGAAATGTGTCTTTTCCTATTAATACCGATTATGAAATTCAGGCGCATGAAGGACTTCGAAGCCTAGTCGCCGAAATGGGTTTGAGCTGCGTGACAATTGCCAAGGCCGATGACATTGTATTGCAGCTTGTCGAAGAGGGCATTTCGTTTAGTACCGATCAATTGGACCAGATTGAAGCCGTTTGGAAGGAGGAGCTTAAACGCAAACAGCTTTTCAACGGAGGAATCATCAGTTACAAATCGCACGAAATTGTTGACGGGCAACTAAGAATCAAGTGCTTTTTGGTCGAGTACAAGCAGTTTCTGGCACAATTGAAGTCTGCCAATTTGGATCTAGGCATAGCCCCTATTGGAGTTAGTGCAATAATTATCGACGCCGATGACAACACACTATTGGGTGTAAGAAACAACGTTACCGAGTATGCTGGATTTCTGGAATTCGTTCCCGCGGGCAGTATTGATCCGAAAAAGATTGAAAGCGGGCAAGTTCAATTTCGAGAGCAGATTATCGAGGAGTTCGAGGAGGAAACAAGTATCAGTAGAAATCACGTTTTAGGGGTCGATCCGTTCTGCTTGGTTCTTGACGAGGCTCATCGGGTGTACGACATTTGCTCGAAAATTCAAGTCGACCAACCATTGAAAGCACTACTCCAATCCAATCAAAACGACGAGTACCGCGACATCAGAATCCTACCAATGGCTTCCATAAAGGACCATTTGAGTCCTGAGAACTGCATCCCTACTTCACGGGCGATGCTGGAAAATCTGTAGAAATAGATTCAATCTTATCGCTAGTTCAATCAAACTTCAAGTACATGATATGATTTGGATTCGAGTGTGTGTCTGAAATCTTGAAATCAGCGCTATCAATGATCTTGAACCCTTTCTTTTCATAAAAAGCGACTGCGCGCAAATTTTCAATCCACGTATACAACCACATTCCCCTTTGATCCTGATCCTTGGCCACATCAATGGCGTGATCAATCAATGCTAGTCCGAGTTTCAGTCCGTGGTGGCTTTGAAGCACATAGATGCGCTCTAGCTTGGTCACCTTGTTCTGGTTGATGCCCTTGTAGGTGGTGTTTAGGAGGATTTTTAGAAAGCCAACTGCTTTCTCGTCGTGGTAAATCAGGTAGTAATCATTTGTTGGATCGAGCAGTTCCTTCTTGATTGCCTCCTTGTTCAGATTAAGGTTCACATAATGGTCTATCTCAGCTTTAGAAGCACTGTGTCCGTGGGATTCACGAAAAGTGATTTGGGCTAGGGAAGTTATGGTCGAAGAGTCCTTGCTGTTCGATTTTTGTATTATGAGTGATGGATTCAAGGCAATGGAAATTTAAAGAAATCGACCTTACGAGGCTTTTGTTTTGACTTAAAATCTGA
>JBLHIB010000090.1:0-14242 GCA_047615865.1 Gammaproteobacteria bacterium | reverse complement strand
GTCAGTAGCTCGAAAGATTATTGAGCTTCATGGGTGCAAAATCTGGGTAGAATCCACATTTGGAGAAGGCACAACAGTTCACTTCACTCTTCCTCTTTCACGCTAAGGAGGGTTTTAGCAAAAAAAATATACTACGAAAAAACCCCGCGACTTGCGCAGGGTTAATATATCGTACCTAAGTAGTTTCTTACTTGAAGTGCTTCTTCTCCTTAATACGTGCAGCCTTACCTGTCAATCCACGCATGTAGAAGATTCTAGCTCGACGTACACTTCCGTGTTTATCAATCTTGATCGTCTCCAAGAATGGAGAAGCAATCGGGAAGATACGCTCAACACCAATACCGCCAGAAATCTTTCTGACTGTAAATGTCTCTGTGTGACCAGTTCCACGGCGCTGCAGTACAACTCCCTTGAATGATTGAAGACGCTCTTTCTCGCCCTCTTTAATCTTATACGTGACAGTAATGGTGTCACCAGCACCAAATGCCGGCCACTCTTTTACTTCAACTAAACTTTTCGTTATCTCTCTTACTTTATCCATCTCCTACTGGATTGCTTGCCAAAATTGGGCTGCAATATTACGAATTATTTTTCTTTATGCGATCTTAAAATAGACTCTATTTTATTCACGTTCTTTTCTTGGTTAATCATTGCGATCCAATAAATCTGGACGGCGAACTTTTGTACGCTCCAATGATTGTTCATGTCGCCATATATCAATGGCCTTTAAGTTCCCGCTAATCAGGATGTCCGGCACTTTTACTCCTTTGTAATCTGCTGGTCTGGTGTATACCGGCGGTGCCAATAAATGATCCTGAAATGAGTCGCTCAAAGCACTCGTTTCATCATTGAGCACGCCAGGAACTAGTCGGATTATGGAGTCGGTAAGCACTGCCGCAGCCAATTCTCCTCCCGAAAGAACGTAATCACCGATGCTTATTTCCCTCGTAATGAACAAATCTCGCACACGTTGATCAACTCCCTTGTAGTGCCCGCACAACATCATCAAATTACCTTTCAACGACAGATGATTGCATATCGACTGGTTTAGTTGCTCTCCATCTGGGGTCAAATATATGATCTCGTCATAATCCCTTTCGCCCTTCAGTTTCTCGATCAAATCAGCAATGGGTTGAACGGTCATAACCATTCCAGCACCTCCACCAAATGCATAGTCGTCTACTTTTTTATGCTTGTCGGTCGTATAGGTGCGGATGTCGTGAATGTGAATTTCAGCATGCGAATTGTCAATAGCCCTCTTCATGATCGAATCAGCAAAGGGCCCTTCAAGTAATTTGGGCAATATGGTCAGGATATCTATGCGCATGAAGCAAAATTACGAACTCGTGCCGACTTGAAGCCATTATCTATCCTTCAAACGACATACAAAGCGCAGGGCATTCCTTTGTTCGTTTATGGAAATCACCTTATTATCGACCAATCCAAACGAAAGATCAGTTTCTCTCAAATCATTTTCAATGAAGTCTTTAGGAATACCAGACTTAGCTTTTGGCGATGTGGCTTGGTCATGCCTTGCCTATGAATAGATTCTTAATTTGCTAGTGCAGACATCCATGAAATAATGAAACTAACCCTATGAGAGGGAAACATGTTGCTCCAGAGTCTGCGATCCCTGTGCCCAATTGACTTTTAGGACGCTATAAATTAGTATAATTTGAGGCAAATAGCGTTTTTTTTTACACTTGTTTCGAATAAATTTGCAGAATGATTTTCAAGCAGGTGAAGTTGATTTTTTGTCTTTTGTCGTGTGCGTTCTGCTTTTCCGCATCTGGCCAGACATTAAAAACCCAGGAAGAGAGCATTGTTCAAGTGTCCTTGAGAATGCTTGGGCATAAAATTCTTTTGAATGCGGGAGATAGCACTTCTACTGTTGCTCCTATAACAAAGCATGGTGATCGATATCTGATAGGCTTGGGAGCTGAGTTTGTATTTGATTCAGGCCAATTGCTGGCTACAATTGACACCGTAGTCACTTCAACCAAATTGGCAAAATCCTACCTCGTGGAGGTGGAGAAATGCGATTCTAATGCTGTTGTTTATAGCTTTTTGGTTGGTCAAGAAGTAGTGGATGATATTATCCCATGTGGATCACGAGAGCAAGACAAGGCTTGCTACAATGTGTATTTTACGATACTACAGCCTTGGCTGGTAGACAACCTGAACGAGAGCTCAAAAGATGAGTCAGAGACGAGTGTCTCATGGTTGAGCCTTATTGTTATGGTCATAGCAGCAATACTGTTTCTGGGTCTGTATCTAAAAAGAGCAAAGCAAAGGCAGGACCACAATCCCGATCTCATTGCCATAGGAGAATATCATTTCGATAAATTAAACTCAGAGTTGCTTCACAATGGAGTGAAGGTAGAACTGACATCCAAAGAGTCAGATTTGCTTTTGATGTTATACAATTCGGTAAATACCACCGTAGGTAGAGAGGATATCCTAAAGAACGTTTGGGGAGATCAGGGTGATTATGTAGGAAGGACGCTTGATGTGTTCATTTCAAAATTGCGCAAAAAGTTAGAAGTGGACGCAAATATCAAGATTGTGAATATCCGTGGTGTAGGGTATAAAATGATTCTCAACAGTCAAAGATGAGCTGATAGTGAAATTGAAGACTCACGACTTGCATCACGCTTTGTATTTATCTAACCATACAGGCAGTTCGCTGACTGATGGGGCAATGAATTGAAATCGGTTCCCTCCAGAAAAAAAGAAGATGTCACGAGAAATCGTCCCTCCCGCTTCCATGCAGCGCGACTTTATCAAGTCTGATTTTGCATGATACAAAACGACCAAAACACCATTTATCACTTCTTCTTCTTCTTCTTCTTCTTCTGTTTTCTCGAACCAACCAGCTAGTCCACTGTCTGCAAATGCAACATAAGTTGGCCCTTAATCGGCAAAATTCCAATCAAAAGCAGCACTATAGAATTACTTGATGGCATCTAGATCTTTGGCTCCAAATTGGATGCAATTGATGTGGTTGTTATCACTGCTCATTAGTAGAAAGAAACTCAAACTTTGCTCCAGAATGTTACGTCATTGAATCTCTAGAGAATTAAGAAAGGGGAGTTCCCAACCTTAATCCTATTGGAAAAACCTTTCTATTATTTAACACCCAGCACCTGCTCCAAAGAAAAACACAAATTCCTGATCGATATTGACTCCGAATGCATTCTTTGCGGGCTGCCATTTTGATGGCATGTTTGCCAGTAATTCAATGAAATCGTTATCTATTCTGGGGTATCCTGAGGTCGCATCCACACGAATATTAGAAATCTCTCCATTCCTTGTAATCGTGAAATACAACTTTCCTTTTTGAACATAATTCTCGTCAATTATAGAGACTTTGTCCTTGCTATTATTTCTTAAGTATAAGAGCAAAGCATCTAGGCCACTTGTAAATTGAGCCTCGTGTTCTGGAACAATTGTTCTATAACAAAACAAACTGTCGTTTTCCAGCTCCTCTGTATAGGCTTTGATGCGAATGCAAGTAGCTGTTATGAGTACGGTCGTCGAATACTCAGCAGAGCTTAGGACTTCTAATTGTGCCTTATTAAAAATTTCAGTCGATCCGACCTCAAAATGGTCTTTATCGAGGTAATTGGCGTAAACTCGAATGTTGTTATACTTAATGATCGGACTCGACGGGTCGTAAGGAAATATGTCTTCAATTGACCTGAGCTCATTCAACTTAGTTCTAGTCATTTTGGTAAAACGAGAATCTATGTCATAGCGCAGGTTGATTGCCGGTTCAGGTTTAATAATTACTTGACTACTGCACAAAGGCCCAGGTTGACAAATATGTTCGCCATATTGGCTTGCACTTTGAGCCCAGTTCAAATATCCCCAAGCCGTCAGACTCAAAGTTCCTAGTAAAGCGATAAAAATAAGTATGTTCTTTTTCATATTTATTGAGTTTGAATCAAATATATCGCCAGACGAGACCTTCAATGACATGCTGATGGTAAATACTTGTAAACCCAATGTAAAACAGTAATCAAAATTTGAATTGGAGTGCCTTGAATTCGCAATTTTTGAAGCGGTATTCAATTGTTCAAGCTTTCCAATGACCTGCGCACAAATGCCTAGTCCAAACTAAATGATACCTTTACATTAACATGCCAGGATTAAGCAGCAAAGAGCTGTCGAACAAGTCTATTGTCCTGACGAAATATTGGGAATGGATGGACCTCGCAAGAGTTAGATTTGTCCTTAGTATTGAGTCTGAAGGGGCATTGAAAATGAAATTGCTGCGCGCGCGCAAACGACTGATAGCAGTTTTCTAAAAGTTTTTCCTTTCTATACAATAAAGCATAACAATAAAAAAAGTAAATTTTTTCAAGAAAAGTTGTTACCTCATTGTATTCTTGCGTCAGAACACTTCAATATAGGATCTTAAATGATAACAGAACAGACAAAGTCCAAGGAACTCCTTGAGCGCAGACAAAAAATTGTTGCCAATGGAGTTGGTGTATTTAACACCGCCACAGTGCGGGAGGCCAAAGGGGCAATAATTACAGATATTGATGGGCGTGAATTGATTGATTTCGCTAGTGGCATTGGCGTAGTTAACGCTGGGCATTGTCCAGAGCCTGTTGTTAAAGCTGTTCAGGACCAGGCTGCTAAGTATCTGCACACAAGTTTCAATGTGGTGACTTATGAGCCATACATCGAACTTTGTGAGAAGTTAGTAGAGATTCTTCCTCATGGAAAGGATACCAAAGCAATGTTGGTGAGCACTGGAGCTGAGGCTGTTGAAAACGCAATCAAGATTGCCCGACAGGCTACTGGAAGACAAGCAGTACTTTGCTATACAGGAGCTTATCACGGACGCACCATGATGGCAATGACTTTGACGAGTAAAATTGACTACAAAATTGGCTGTGGCCCGTTTGCCCCGGAGGTATATCGTCTTCCATTTCCAAATTACTACCGCTACGGAGATGGACACACCATGGACGAATTTGTTGACTTAGAGCTCAAACGGCTTCGTGAAAGTGGAAGGAATTTAGTTGATCCAAACAGCCTTGCTGCCATAATTACCGAGCCAATTCAGGGGGAAGGTGGTTTTAATCCTACCCCACAAAGATATTTGGAAGGTCTTCGGGAATTTTGTGATGAATACGGGATTATGCTAATCTTTGATGAGGTTCAAAGCGGGTTTGCGAGAACTGGATATTGGGCTTCTTGGCAACATTATGGAGTCCAACCAGACATCAGTACTTATGCCAAATCGCTGGGTTCAGGTCTGCCAATTGCTGCTGTAATTGGGCGAACTGAGGTAATGGATTCTGCTAAACCTGGTACTATCGGAGGAACCTACATCGGAAGTCCTGTAAGTTGTGCAGCTGCTTTGGCCACAATTCAATTCATGAAAGATGAAGACCTTAACGCTAAGGGTAAATCTGTAGGAAATAAAATAATGGACCGGATGAAGAAAGTTCAAAGCGAACAGTCTTCAATTGGTGATGTAAGAGGCATTGGCGCTATGATTGGAGTAGAATTCGTAAAGAATTCTGACCCAAGGCAGCCAGACGGGGAGCTTTGTGCCTCAATAATAAAAGGCTGTGCTGAAAAAGGGTTAATCGTTCTTGCAGCAGGAACTCATAAAAACATTATTCGCATTCTTTGCCCGCTGGTGATTACCGATGAGCAACTGCAGAAAGGCTTGGATGTTTTAGAAGGAGAGATTACTAATAATACAAAGTAAGGAGAGATGAAACCATTCGCTATTGCAGGAATACAGATGAATGTCTCAGCCATTGTCCCAAATGTTGAGATGATGAAGCTTAAGATCAATATCACAATGAATCTTTATCCTTGGGTTGAGATGATTGTCTTTAGTGAGCTCTGTCCTTATGGACCTTTGGTCAAAACAGCTCAACCAGTGCCCAATGATTTTGAGGCAGAGATGCAGGCAATTGCTAAGAGGTACGGCGTTTGGTTGCTCCCCGGGTCCATCTTCGAGAGCAGAGACGAGAAAATATACAATACAGCAAGTGTTATCAATCCACAAGGAGAAATTGTAACTCGTTATAGCAAAATGTTTCCGTTTTACCCTTTCGAGGAGGGGATTACTGCTGGGGAAGAATACTGCGTATTTGATGTTCCAGAGGTAGGCCGGTTCGGCGTCTCGATTTGCTATGATATGTGGTTTCCAGAAACGGTGAGAACTTTGACTGTAATGGGAGCTGAGGTGATTCTTCACCCAACTATGACAGGTACAATAGACCGAGAGATTGAACTCTCTATCGTGCGGGCTATGGCCGCAGTTAATCAATGCTTCTTTTTTGACGTCAATGGCCTAGATACAGGTGGAAGTGGTCGGTCTATCGTGTGCGGACCAGATGGTCGTGTGCTCTATGAGGCTGGAGGCAATGAGGAGATATTTCCACTTGAACTGAATATTGAAAGAGTCAGGAGAAGCCGAGAAATGGGCGTTTTAAGACTTGGGCAACCTTTGAAAAGTTTCCGAGACCATATCGGCCAGTTTAAAGTTTATCAACCGGGAGCAAATTTATCTTACCTTGAATCCTTGGGACCATTGAGCAAGCCAGGGCGAGTTGATCGTTTGGCAGAACTTAAGTTGGAGGAGCATAAAATGGCTAAACCACATATTCCTGCAACCTACAAAGGAGACGGTATAGACGGATGATCTTCTGCAGTCTGACTAAGAATTATTTTGGCTTGTAGTTTTAAGCCTAGTATTAGAAAGTAAGAAATAAGAATAAATAGGAAAAGGGCCGATGAATAGTCATCGGATAACGAGGGGAAATACGATAGACATTTACGTCTAACTTCTAAAAGCTATAAGCATGGGATCAACTAACAGTAGGAAAGCCAAAACATCAACTAAAATAAAGGACTTTGTTAGCTGGTTCGAGATTCCCGCTTTAAACTTTGAAAAAGCAGTAGAGTTTTACGACCAAATCTATTCGATTAAAATGGATCGTGTTGTAAACGCAACTCATTCGATGGCGATATTTCCTTCAACAGGTGGAATTGGAGGAGCTGTTGTCTGTGGTCCGGGGTCTACGCCCGGTCATACAGGACCTTTGATTTATCTCAATGGAGGTAAAGACCTTGAACCCATTCTTTCTAAAGTTCCGGATGCTGGTGGGCGTATAATTATGGAAAAGACCCTGATTGATGAAGACTCAGGATATTTTGCCATTTTCATTGATAGCGAAGGCAACAAACTCGCATTACACTCTATGTCATAATGAATAAGAACAAAGTAGTCACAGCCCCTTATTACAACGTCGCTCAGCTTAGAATGGAGTTGTGGAACAAACTGCGTTCTGCCTCTGTTCAGTTGATTGAAACACAATCATCTGTCGAGATTCTTGTGAAAGACTGCCAAAGGCTGCTGGATCAAATGATTCATATCGAGCATCATTTTGCATTCCCCGGTCTAAGGAAATTTAAGGCTATGCAAGAGGTCTTTAGCCGACATGAATTCATGACTTTCTCTAATGATGTGACGGAGGCGAGGCATCAGCTATTGAGTGATAGTTTCCGCAGCTCCACTGAATTACGACATGATTATGAGCAAGAGGAAACTCAAGGTCACTCGGGCGAACATGAGGCCAATAAACAGAAGTATTTTGAGGTGTTATTGGTAGAGGATATTTCTGAAAAAGATGAGAACGCCTTGCGTAAAAAAGTAGCGACTTTGCGCTCGGGGACAGATGAGTTTTCATACGGTCTCGTCGTTCAACGGTCATTTCAAGACGCCGTCATCTCTTTATTATTCAATCCTAATATTCAGGCAGTCGTAATCAGATATGCGCCAGCCTATTCCCTTGAGGAGGTTGATCCCTTGATAATGCCGTATATCCAACATGCGCTCGACTTAGAGCCACCAAATCTAAGGAGTGAAGATTTAGGGCCAGTTCTTGGACAAGTAATTAAAGAATTCAGACCAGAGATCGATACATACTATGTGACCGATACTGTGCTGGCTGGCCTCAAGGATGATAGCATAAATACCTTTCGTAGAATCTTTTACAGCAAGGAAGATTTTCAAGAAATACACTTGAGTATTATTCGAGGTATTGTTGAGCGTTATGAGACGCCATTTTTCACGGCTCTTATGGAATACAGCCAAAAACCAACAGGCGTATTCCACGCAATGCCAATTTCAAGAGGTGGCTCTGTGTTTAAGTCGAGATGGATTCGTGATTTCGGAGACTTCTATGGAAGAAATATGTTTCTCGCTGAAACATCGTCCACTACTGGTGGGTTAGACTCGCTCCTTCAGCCGACTGGACCTTTGAAAAAGGCACAAGAGATGGCTCGTGATGCCTACGGATCGGAACATACCTTTTTTGTTACAAACGGAACGTCTACGGCCAATAAAATAGTCATGCAGGCTATCGTTGCTCCAGAAGATGTTGTGCTTATCGACCGTGATTGCCATAAGTCACATCATTACGGACTAGTTCTTTCCGGCGCCTTTCCAGTTTATCTGGACTCTTACCCGATCGAAAAGTATTCAATGTATGGAGCTGTTCCTAGAGCAGAAATCATAGAAAAGCTGAATCTTCTTGAAGAAGCAGGTCGATTGGATAAAGTGAAAATGCTTTTGTTGACCAATTGCACCTTTGATGGCATGGTCTACAACGTCGAGCTAATGATGCAGGAGGTCCTCGCCATTAAACCCGATATGGTCTTTCTTTGGGATGAAGCCTGGTTCGCTTTTGCCAGTTTCACCTATACCTTTAAAAAGCGCACAGCGATGTTTGTCGCTAAAAAATTGCAGACGAAATATCAAACTGAAGAATACAGGAAAGAATACAATGCTCATATCAAATCTCTTTCGGATGGAGAGTTGCCAAGATTGCCGGATCCTGATAAAGTGCGGATTCGTGTATACGCAACCCAAAGCACACACAAAACGCTAAGTAGTTTTAGACAGGGTTCTATGATCCATATTTGGGATCAAGATTTCCGACGTAAGAGCCAAGCGACCTTTCTAGAAGCATATATGACGCATACTTCAACGTCACCAAATTACCAAATGCTTGCCTCACTAGATGCAGGACGCAGACAGGTGCAATTTGAAGGATATGAGCTTGTGGAACGAGGAGTTGAATTGGCAATGTCTCTTCGTGCGAAAGTTAATGATGATCCAGCGTTGAATAAGTACTTCGATGTGCTTACTGTGAAGGACTTTATTCCTTCGAAATACCGTAAGACCGCCTTGTTGGAATACTATGCCAAAGGAGCTGGATGGAATCGGATGGAAACTGCATGGGATGAAGATGAGTTTGTTTTGGATCCTACCAAAGTCACCCTTAACATTGGTCGCACTGGAGTGGATGGAGATACTTTCAAAAACAAGTTTCTGATGGATAAATTCAATATCCAGATCAATAAGACATCCAGAAACACGGTTCTTTTTATGACCAACATTGGGACGAGTCGCGGCAGCATTACATATTTAATCAATGCCTTACTCCAGATTTCAAAAGAACTGGACAAAAACATAGAATCTCTGGATGAACGCGAACTCGAAATTCATGAGAAAAAAGTCTATTCACTAACCCATGAGGTTCCGCCTTTACCTGATTTTAGCTTTTTCCATCATTCGTTTCAAGCCGTTCCAGGAATACCTGGTGGAAATCTCAGAGAGGCTTATTTTCTTACCTATGATGAGGAAAACTATACCTATGTGCCGCTGAATGAGTGTTTGGAAAAAATGGAGCATGGACATGAGCTAGTCGCTTCTTCCTTTGTTATACCGTATCCTCCCGGTTTTCCTGTGCTTGTCCCAGGTCAAGTAGCAACCGAAGGAGTTATCAAGTTTATGCTAGCACTAGATGTTTCCGAGATTCATGGCTATAGAGCTGACCTCGGTCTGCGCGTGTTCAAGCAAAGTATTTTAGACAGACAAATGACAGCGACTTCCATCGGAGCCATTGGCCGCCCCGGGATTTCGAAAAAAATTAGCAAGGCCACCAAATAGCAATAAACACAAGTATATGGCAACAAATAAGAAAGTTTCGACACCGAAGACAGCGGCCAAAAAGGCAGTAGTGAAAAAAGCGACAACGGTTAAAGCCGTCGTTAAAAATGCAGCTCCTGCCAAAGCAGTCGCCAAAAAGCCGGCTAAGAAACGTCCAGTCGCTAAAAAACGAGTCGCCGCCAAAAAAGCCCCCGTGAAGCTAAATGGTATAGCTGATATCAGACGGTATTTCTACAAAAATGAAGTTCCAATCTACTTTATTAGTGCTACAAATTTCAACTTGCTAGGGGCTGATGAATGGATCAAAAGCTTTAAATTTATTAGCTATATCGAATGTTTCGATGGATTACATCCAAACGTGTTTTCTCCTCAAGAGGAAATCCCACACGATGAGTTTACGTGTATTGAGGACATCAACAACTATCTCCTTATGCACCCAGAGGTCCAAGACTTCCTCAAAACAAGAGCAAAAGGCAGAAAAGCTGGAAAAGCCATGTTCCTAATGTTTGATGAGCAGACGGAAAAATTAGCGAAAAAACGTGGTCTGGAAATAATGTTTCCATCTTCTAAGATGCGAACCTTTTTGGATAACAAAGTAAATACCAATCGTCTAGCTGAAAAAGCCAAAGTGCCTTGTGTCCCTTATGTTCTTTCACAAGTTAAAGATTACAACCACTTAGGAAAAGTTTCTAGCAAGCTTGGAAAAGATTTAGTAATTCAGACTCCTTTTGGAGATTCAGGACATACTACTTTCTTTATTTCGAACCAAGAAGAATATGCCAAGCATGCTGAAGAAATTGAGCAGGAGAAAGAGGTGAAGATCATGAAACGGATCAATTGCAAAGGATCGGCAATAGAAGCTTGTGTGACTAAGCATGGAACTGTGGTCGCTCCCCTTATGACTGAGCTTGTCGGCTTCAAGGAGCTTACTCCTTACAAAGGTGGATGGTGTGGAAACGAAATTTATCCAGATGCATTTAGCCCTGAATTGAGAGATAAGGCAAGAAAGTATACTCGACTATTTGGAGATCAATTGCGAAAAGAAGGGTACAAAGGATATTTTGAGCTAGACTATCTAATAGACCAAGACAATGGTGAAATCTACCTCGGTGAATTGAATCCAAGAGTTACTGGTGCGAGCTCTATAACAAATCATGCTGTTTTCGCCTTGGCCGATGCCCCGCTTTTCATCTTCCATATTCTAGAGTGGATGGATGTTGACTACGACTTGGACGTCAAAGAACTCAATGATCGTTGGACAAATCAAGATAACGTTGACAGTTGGAGTCAGATGGTCATCAAACATACAGCCGATACAATTGAATATGTAGACAAAGCACCTAATTCAGGTATTTGGAAAATGTTTGATAACGGACATATTAAGTTCGATAGAATGGATACTCACCGTAGAGCTGTGGAAAGTGAAAATGAGGCCTTCTTTTTGCGCATAACTAAGGTTGGCGATTATTTGTATGAAGGAGCTGATATGGGAATATTGGTGTCAAGAGGTCGAATGATGACCGACAAGTTCCAGTTGAATGCTAGAGCCAAAAGGTGGATTAAGTCCATTCAAGGACAATACGCTTCTACAATGGTTGAGGATAAAAGAATCATAGCTCAGCAACAAGAAATACAATTGCAACTCAGTACCAATTTGATGAAATAACAAGTCAGCAGTCTAGTATACGACATGTAGCAGCATGCTAATACTCTTGAGGCTAGTATTTTCACAGATTCAGATAAAGAACATTACAAAAAATGCAATTCACTAGTATTGATCCTCACAAGGGAAGGGAAGTTGGAACATATCAGTCATTGACGGATGCCCAACTAGATAGTAAGTTAGATCAATCCGCTGTGGCCTTTGATTCATGGAAGAACGTGTCCTTGGAAGATCGTTGCAAGTTGATTATGAGGGCGGCTGAGGTCTTGAAGGAAGGAGTAAAAACATATGCCGAGATGATCAGCCTTGAAATGGGTAAACCGATCAATGAGGCGAAGGGCGAGGTATTGAAGTGTGCTTGGGTTTGTGAATACTACGCCGAGAATGCGGCTGAATTTCTAGCACCTCAAGTGATCAAAACCGATGCAGCAAAGAGCTTCGTTCGACACGATCCTATTGGAGCCGTTTTCGCTGTTATGCCTTGGAATTTTCCATTTTGGCAGGTTTTTCGATTTGCAGCGCCAACGCTCATCGCTGGAAATGTTGGTCTCCTTAAACATGCGCCCAACGTATTTGGATCAGCTGAGTTAATTGAAGACGTTTTCACAAAGGCGGGCTTTCCTCCAGGAGTATTTCAGAATCTTATCATCCATCACGACGCTACCGAGCAAATTATCGCGCACGATATTGTTCAGGCCATAACGCTCACAGGAAGTGAACGCGCAGGTTCCGCCGTTGCAGCTATCGCAGGGAAGTATCTAAAAAGATCTTTGCTTGAATTGGGAGGGAACAATGCGTTCATAGTCTGGGAAGATGCAGATATTGACGAAGTTGTTAAAACAGCTCTGGTTGCGCGTATGCTCAATTGCGGACAAAGCTGTATTGCCGCCAAACGATTTATTCTGCTGGAAGGAATCTACGACGAGTTCGTAGGGAAATTTGTAGCTGGAATCAATCAACTGAAAGCAGGTGATCCCATGTCAGAGGATACGCAAGTAGGACCAATGGCAAGAAGAGATCTCGCCGATCAACTTCATGCCCAAGTTAAAGGCTCAATCGAAATGGGAGCTGAATTATTGACAGGTGGAAAACAATCCGATTGCTTTCATGAGCCAACTGTTCTGGGAAATGTAACAGCTGATATGCCGGCTTTCAAAGAAGAAACCTTTGGTCCATTAGCAGCTATGATAAAAGCCAAGAGTATAGACGAAGCGTTTTCATTATCTGAAAATTCTCGTTATGGCCTTGGAGTGACTGTTTGCACAAGAGACACAGAAAAAGCCTTGTCAATGGCCAATCGTGTAAGTGATGGAGCATATTTTGTGAATGAAATGGTAAAGTCAGATCCTCGACTTCCGTTTGGAGGCGCAAAACTCTCTGGTTACGGTAGAGAATTATCGAAAGATGGCATGATGGAGTTTGTCAACAGAAAAACGATTTACGTTAAATAGCACCACCTTTCTCTTTTTACCCATTATCCGTTGTTATGGAAACCATTGAAATTTGAAATTAGATCTCTATTCAATCTCAGAAGAAAAACCCGGTCAGAAATGGAAGGAGCTTTTTAAGAGGCATTGGCTGTGGTACAAATCTTGGTATTTGGCCAATACCAAGGCACAAAGCCCTGATCTAAAGACTTGCCGAAAACAGCTGAAAAAGCACATGCCAGAATTTTACCCTACCTATTTGCGACTTTGTAAAGTGGTAGGAAAGGATATGGTTGCGCATCGATTTTTAACTGGGTATTGTCCGCCTGCGTACATCAGTGGTTGTGCGCAAATTGTGCTTGAAAAAGAAGCCCAGTTGGTGCGGAATTATGATTTCGATCCGCTATTGAGCGAAGGGACTTTGCTAAGATCAAAGTGGAACAATCGCGTGGTCATAGCCATGGGGGATAGTCTCATTGGTGTGTTGGACGGCATGAACTCTGATGGGCTAGTAGTTTCTCTAACATTTGGAGGTCGCAAAGCAGTAGGTGAGGGTTTTGGAATTCCTTTTATCCTTCGGTACATATTGGAGACGTATTCTGATTTGGATGAAGCCACGGCAGCTTTGATGAGAATTCCCTCGCACATGAGCTACAATGTTATGCTCATGAATTCGGACGGTGAACATAGATTAGTTCAAGTGGCTCCCGATTTGGCGCCAGTTGTAACCAACCTCAGTGCTTCTGCCAATCATCAAGGGCTAGTAGATTGGCAAGAACATGCGGTCTTTTCTAACACAATTGAGCGGGAACTTTACCTTCATGATATGCTCGCTCAGCGCAGTCGCAGTGCCAATCAGATCACCGATGAATTTCTCAAAGCTCCGTTGTTCAATTGCAAATACACTCTAGGTTTTGGCACTATATACACATCAGTATATAAGGCTAAAACAGGTGTGGTTGAATTGAGGTGGCCAGGTGTCAAACTAAAACAGTCTTTTAAAAAGTTTAATGAAGGAATCACTTCAATAAACTACAAGGAAACCGTTCCGCCAGCCACTTCAATCGCTAGTTTACAAGACCAACTTCAAGTAGATTACAATGGCGCCATAGAAGCCTATTGGTTGGAGTATGGTCGTTCTTGGGTCAACAAGGACCA
>JBLHIB010000089.1:0-14372 GCA_047615865.1 Gammaproteobacteria bacterium | reverse complement strand
TTGTCAAGCCAGATAAGATTACTTACCTCAACGAAATCGTTATGGTGCAGGCCACGCTCAATATTCCGATTGTCACAATAGAAACTTATACGATCCCTTTGATAGACCCGGACAACACAGGTATGACTACCATCACTGCGTCAGAACTTGAGCATATTTCCGAGACACGGAATATTCAGGGTTTTATCGCCAAGTCATTTGCTGGAGTATCAACCAACCCAGAAGGCACAGAATTGTACTTTCGCGGTTCGCGGGGAGGCACCAATCTTTACATCATCGATGGGGTCAAGATTATAGGCCAACTGCCAACCATCCCAAGCAGTGGAATTGGCAGTATGTCGGTCTATACTGGAGGTGTACCTGCAAAATATGGAGATTTTACGGGAGGAGTAGTAGTGATAGAAACCAAGAATTATTTCGATCTTTATAAAGATCAGCAAAACAAAGCACGGCAGTAAATTGCCGCAAATACCCCTAAGAGAACATGCTCTTTAATAAATCTTCATCCATAGCATCTGATGCAACGCTCATTGAGCGTTACCGCAAAAGCGGGAAGAAGAGCCATGTGGGCGAACTGTTCAATCGGTACGCTCACTTGGTTTTGGGAGTATGCATGAAATACCTCAAAGACCTCGCAGCGTCTGAAGATGCCACGCTTGAGATTTTTGAAAAGCTCTTTATCGAATTGAAGTCTAAAGAAATCGATGTGTTCAAAGCATGGTTGTACACGGTAAGCAAAAACCATTCACTCATGATCCTGAGAAAGCAGACACGCACGCGAGAAAAAAGGGCTTTGTACGAAGCCACTTACGACGAAGACTTGGGGAGTGCAACGGAAAAAGAAGTTCAGTACGAAGCTCTTGAGCAAGCTTTGTTGGTTCTCACTCCCGAACAAAAACAATGCGTCGAACTCTTTTTCCTTGATAAGCGGAGTTATAAGGAAATAGTAGAAGCCACAGGATTCTCTATGAATTCAGTGAAAAGCCATATTCAAAATGGCAAACGAAATCTGAAAATTCAACTGGAACAAAGCGATGAATTCAAAGACTAAATTCATATCTGATTATGTTCCATCTCGACAAGAGATGATGGACTTCATCGAAGGCAAGTTAACGCCCGAGGATGCCGAAGCTATGGGGGTGCTTGCTGAAAAAAATCCATTCATTGCCGACGCCATTGAAGGTTTACAAATGGGAATTCCCGAAGCCTCATTTGAACGTATCGACAACCACGTATCAAAGGCAGTAGCTTCGGATTCAGGCAGCAGTCGTGGTAAATTGTTCACCTTAACATTGGTTTTAGGAATGGCAGCAGCAATAGCTTGGTGGAGTCAAAAAAATCAAAATTCAATACCCGAATTTGCGGCAGAGGCAGAACAGCCGTTGCAAGAAGACAATGATCGCGAAATGGAAATGATCACTGAAGCCACACAAATAGAAGAAGTGGCAACACCTAAAGAACATCATGTCGTCGCACATCGAACCACTGACTCCAGTATTTCAGTAACCATTTCACACGCCGAAGGTGCGTCCGATTTGAAAACCGATCACTATGTTCATATTGGTCTTCTCCCCGATGTCGATCCAGCTCCTTTGAATGGCTATACTGATGACGTGGTTTTACCCAAGCGACATAGCGAACGCATTTACCACATTGAAGATTATAAAGTTGTTGACTATCGCGGGAAGCGCAGCAATGATTTCAAGCAATGGCAAATCATCCCAGTAGGAGTACCTGCCAATATGGAGTCTGCCAATCAAGATCGGGTGAGCCAGCACCCTGATATGGAAATTGTTGCAGTACCTTATGTCGACTACCTTGAAGAAGCCATTGTGCTCTTTTCGACGCAAAAACATAAGGACTGTAGCAAGCGACTCAAAAAGATATTGGAGAAGTATCCGGACGACATCAATGCTCTTTTTTACTTGGGTTTGGTCCAAATTAACTTGGGAAAAGACAAGAAAGCGAAGGGATATTTCAAAACTCTAAAAAAGCAAGGGTCAGTTACTTTCGATCAAGAAATCGACTTTTACTTGGCGAAGACCATGCTGATCACGGACGAAAAAGAAGAAGGTAAAGCACTGCTTGAATTGATTTCAAACAGCGCTAGTTTTTACGCTCAACAGGCTCAATATTTGCTTGCAGATCTGAACTAATTAAAGTCCGTACAACTTAGCTAAGTCGATGGTCTGGTCGCCTTTGATCTCAACCCCGTCAAGTTTCAAGATTGAGCCAGATTCAATCAATTGCAAGGTATCAACCACCCCAATTTGAACAGAAACTGCATGAATCGAAGCGGGTCCGAATTCGGCCTTCTTCTGGTAGATCGCATATCCGAAATGGCACTTGTCCATGCTCGAATTACTCACATCCAACATGGACTTGTCTTTTGAAGCCAAACCAATATGCGCCCTAGCGATCTGGGTATCGGTAACCGTAATCGTCGAGTTTTCACCGGCACTTACCGCCTTATCTCCAGAATCATAGACGTCACAATTCACTACGGAAATTTCGCTGGTTGAGAAGTCGAGACAATCGTTGGCTGTGTGGTGCACCTGACTATCAATAATTTCCCCTGTGCAGTAGTCGGCATCGAAGCCATCACTGAAGGTATACGCGACCTCACAAGCGACCAATTTGAAATCCGAATGGATGATATTCAAGCCATCTTCACACGTATTGTTGAGCATGTGGCAATGATCCATATCAACATCAGATTCATAGAAATTAACCGCTCCCGTGAGCAGCCAACCTGGCAATTCTTGCGTACCGAAGCCATCAAAGGTGCAGTAGCTTAGCGACGAGCGCAAATGTCCGTTCATGATCGAGAAACCCTGAGCGTTGCTCCCCTTGAATAGAACTGGGTCGGCCTCGGTACCTTTCACAAAAATCGGCGACATAGAAATCCAACCGCAATTGTTGAGAGTTATTGATGCTCCTGCTTCTATATAAACCTCATTTCCGGCTGGGATATAAATGCTCTCATTGAATGAATGATCTCCTTTTGGCAAGGTCAAACGATTGCCTTCACGCACAAATTCTGAGGGGATTTTATTGTCTTGGGCAAAAATCTGTCGAGCCGTTTTACCTTCTGGGTAAGGCCATTTCATGACGGGTATTCTATGCACTTCGCCCAAACCTTTCACTCGGAAATAGCAATACTTGCCACGTGAGCTCATCAATTTTCCAGAAGTGCGATCCAAGGAAGGCTCAACCAAGAGAGGCTTGTCCAAGCCATAACACATGCTCACTTTTGTACCAAATCCAAGCACCTCAATCGGTCGGTCGAATGCATTGATTAACAGCATGGTATGGACTTTTTGTAAATCTGTTTCTTGCACATACACTCTCAAAGACATTGAAGGGACAGGCTGCCACGGCTGTTGAATCTCAGCACCAATCAACTGAGTCTGATCTGGAGTCGATGCAAACTTGTCTTTGAGTCCCGCCAATTGACTCTTGATTTCATCTCTTCGTGCAATCCACTTCTGTGTATTCAACTCATATCCATGATGAGTTTTTAAGCCTTCGGCAAATGGCATTGTGGCTTCATTTAGCACCTGCTCAAGATAATTTTCCTGTGTAATTCGGCTTAGTGCAGCAATGTAAGCATCCACAAAAAGTGAATCTGTAAATGGAATTTCTTCGAAGGATATTGAGTTCCCAGCTATGAACGTCGCGCCTAACAAGTCGCCATTTGCAGGATCAGTAGTATTGAAACAATTGTACACTACAGGCTCCAATCGTGCGCAAACAGGATTAAAATAACAACGCTGATTGTCCCAATTGAGGCAGTCAGAAGAACCCATCAAATCGGCCATTGCATAGACAGATGCCAATTTATTAAGTTCGTAAATATCACTAGCAGGAGTTTCATTTTTTCTCAGCTGCATGAGCAGTCTTTGAGCATCAAGAAACTGTGCTTTAAGCACGCTGCTTCCTGCTACACGTCCAGATTTGAAGGGCAAAACCTCAGCCTTACTGACCAATGAAGGCTTTTGTTTCTGAGTAGCTCTCAATTCCATCACGGCGTTATCATCAAGCCTAAGAATGGGTCCTTCGCGGCGTTTATTACTTTCCACAAGCTGCTTATCAAAATGCTCTTCCCATGCATACATGCCCCAAAATTGCCCGTTCACTTTTAGTGGGAAAAAGCCATATCTAGGAGTAAGGACGTCCTCATTTTGAAGTAAATGATGGGCCATCCATTCTTCGCCAAACCCTTTGTTGGCAGCAGGTTGAATAGAAAAAGATCGCATACCATGGAAAGACCCTTTTTTGGCAACTTTCACACGGAAAGAAAGCAGCGAGTCAACTGGACCAGTGACCGCGTCGCCTATTGGTCTAATATTAAGGAATAAGGTATCCCCTTCAAAAATCATTTGAGTTCGCACCCAGTCTTCATCATCAGGAGACAGATAGCCTAATTCCTTGGCCGACTCTAATTTTCGTGCAATTTTGAGCATTGCATCATGGCTGATGCTGAGCATGGCCGCAGCTGTTGTAGTATTTTCTGGTTCTATCGATGTGGCTTTTGGCTCACAACCAGCGGCAATTAAAACGAAAGAAAACAGACCTAATAACCGACTCACCTTCAGGAGAGACATAGTTGAGTTGCGCAGTGTAGACTTCATTTTACTTCTCTATTGCTTTGAATACAGCCGTTACACCTGAGGCCATTTGGTCACGGGTGATTGTTACAGTTGCCGATTTTTGTGACAAGCCTTCCCAGCGGTCAAATGCATACCCTTCTTTTGGATAAGCGGTAATATCAATAGGAAGATTTTTAAAATATTCACCAGTAAACGAGGCGTCTTCAATTGTCATCGAATTGACCTGCAGGTAGCCACCCAATGGATCGGCGATGGAGATTGTAGCTGGAGCATGTCCACCAAGATCGAATTTATCGTTTATATGTTTCCGCACATGACCTGGGCGTTGTTTAATAAAGCCAGCCATGCCTGAAACATTTTGATTCCATTCAGCAAGTGTTTTCACATATTGATAAGTGAATTCATTCTTAATGTCTTTCCAATAAGTGATGTGATGTGAGACTTCAGGTCTTATTCGATCGGCGCAAGAAGCCACTAGTGCATTGAGTCGCTCGGGGGTAAAAGCCGTATTCAACAAATCCTGATATCGACGTGCAAATTTTAATGCAAATTCATCATTGGTCATCAATTCTCTGATCAGAATGGTTGATTTGTTCAAACGAGCATCAACTTTCTCATCCTGTCTTCGAAGGGCCCATTGATCCTGTCCTACATTGTGCTCAATCATATTAAAATTCACATTCATGAATCCTCGATCGCAATCAAAAAACATCCAACGCCATTTTCCTCCTTTTGGGCGCCATACCTTTACATTGGCTTTTGGCCAATCAGTATTGCTGTAGAACATGTGACAAATGTGGTATTCGATAAAATTATCAATCTCCACACGATCACTCATCCAGTCGTAATGTTCCTTCTTAGATAGATCATTAGAGCTAACGTATGCCATCATTTCCTCCCAATCGACATTTGGCTTTGCATTTACTCCGCCGTCTACATCAAACACTACAATGTCACTACCAGACAAATTGTGCAAGCTTTTTAAATAATCTTTGTCCTTTTTTTCTCTCAAGTTGTGCAATCCTTGGTACTTCCCGTTAATGTAAACTATGACAGGTCTGTAGCCACTGTATTCCAAGTCTGTATGTTCATCTACTGACTCATTCATCATGGCATCTTTGAAAAAAGTCAAGCCCATCGGATTGCCATGTGCACGCAATACAAATCCTCTAATCCGATCATAGTCTCTAGTCGGGAAGATATTGTAGAACACCTTTTCTGATTGAAATTCTCGTGTTGAAAATTCTACGGCTATTGACTTCTGAGGAAGTTTACGAATAAAAATTCCAGAAAGTCGAATACCAGCTGTCGTGCTGAATATGAATTCGTTGTCTTTTGTATAGTAAGTTATTTGAGCAGGAATCTCCTTGTTAGTCTGAAACTTAGTACCAACAATATATTCTTCCCAATTGGCCACATCGACCATGACATAATCCAAACTATGAGATTTGGAACCTTGAGCAGGGTAATCTACTGACGGCGCTGCTGGCCAAGCTACTTGCGCTTGCGCAGAAAAGCTCAGAACACCAGAGGTGATTAATAACAAAAACAAAGATCTAATCATAACACCATTATTTGGAAACCAGCAAAAATACAAATTGTGGACGTTACAACACATTGGAAAATGCAGACAATAAAAATCCAGTCAATTGTTATGATTCCCCCTTATTCTGGGCGTTTTATCACCATTGGAATTTTGGCAAGTGATTTGCTACACAAGGGATGAGCAGCAAAGGACACAATATCTTTGCGTCGTGGTTGTTCTTAAAGTAGAACCTGTTTATGATGAAAAAATCAGTTTATATCTCCGCAATGATGCTGGCCATCGGACTGTCGGTATTTCAGGCAAGTGCCCAAATCAAGGCGGGTTTTGACATCGTCGAAGCTCGTGACTTACTCGCGATTTGCAACAGTTTCACATTTTTGGAATTGTATGGTTCCGATGAGAGCATCCTTCCTGCCGGCTTCAAGAAGGTCTATACATCTCGCACGATGGGAATGGACAATAAATTCCAAATTTACGAACATGGCGATGTCGCTGTAATCAACTTCCGTGGCTCTACAGAGAAAACCGTAAGCTGGATTGAGAACATTTATTCAGCTATGATTCCGGCTCAAGGGACAATCATGTTGGAAGGGTATGCTTTTAATTATGCATTCGCAAAGGATACGGCGGCAGCTGTTCATTCGGGTTATGCCTTGGCTCTGGCAGATATGTCGGAGACAATCATTCATCAAATCAAAGATTACAACGACCGAGGTATTTATCAAATCATGATAACTGGCCATAGTCAGGGCGGTGCACTTGCACAGCTGTTGCGATCATATTTGGAGAACCTTCCAAATGGGGTGCTTTCAGAGAACAACACTTACAAGACTTATGCCTTTGCCCACCCTATGATTGGGAATCAGGAATTTGCCAGCGAATATGAGGCTACCATTGCGAGCACAGGCACCAGCTTCAGCATTATCAATCCTGCAGACCCCATTCCACGTATGCCACTAGCATATGAAGAGGGGGGTATTATTTCGGAAAAGGATATTGCTTCATTGCTATTTGATCGCGACAATTTCCATACTTCAGAAGTTGCTATTGGCATGGCCGCTCGACTATTTGAGAGCAAGTTAAATCGTCTAGTGCAATTCACCGGGAACAATATCAATGGAAACTTGTCTTCAGTAATGGGAGATGTTTCTATGCCTGACTATGTCGATGGAATCAACTTTGCAATTATGGGCGAACGAATTGAAATGCGCCCATTCGAGTATCCTCTTATCCTGAGTGATTCGACGATTTTTCAAACTGATTCGCTGATGGCGATCAATCCTATGGGGGCTGATGGACATTTCATAAACAAGGAATTGTACGCAGGACCTCCTAGTTTTTGGCATCACAAACCCTACAATTACTACTCAGCTTTTTTAAAAATGTACTTCCCGATGCTGTATGCCGATCTTCGGTGGAAGCATTTACCTGAAAATTTATGATGAGTTACGCATGAACTAAACTTTTAGTTTTTTTCTTATTCGATTATATTTGCACTCTGCCGTTAAAACTAAATTAAAGCAAATTTAATCTTTCATCCATGTATCCTAATTTATTTAAATGGCGTCAATCTATGCGCGCGTCATTGCTCTTTACATTGTAAAAGAGCTCATCATTACTTTTCTCGCAAGAAAACACACACCAATTGTCTCATGGCGGTGTAATATTACGCGCAGCTGATTACAACTCAGGAACCTCTGTAGGTCCGCCAGAAGGTTTTTCTCCTGGCCAAGAAAGGGCAGCTGCAATCAACGTCAACTATACCGATTTTACTGCACCGGCTCAAACAGCATTTCAATATGCTGTTGACATTTGGGCTTCTCTTATTAATTCTCCAATTACGATCACTGTTGATGCAAACTTCGCTGTTCTACACCCAGGTGTATTGGGGTCTGCCGGAGCCGCAACGATTCACCGTAACTTTACGGGTGCTCCGCTTGCCGATATTTGGTGTCCGCAGGCTTTGGCCAACTCTTTAAATGGATCTGACTTATCTGCTCAATCGGATATAAATGCCAAATTTAGTAGCTCATTCAATTGGTACTATGGCTTGGATGCCAATCCACCAGCCGGACAGTGCGACTTTGTTACAGTTGTCCTTCATGAATTGGGACATGGTCTCGGATTCTTTGGGTCAGCTATTGGCTTTTGGCGGAGGTGGTGCAGATTGCGCCGGATGTACTGATCCAGTTGCGTGTAATTACTCTATTTATGATACAAGTAACAATGGAAGCTGCTGTTTTGAAACTTGTGTATCATTTGCTATGACCGATTCTTTTGGTGATGGATGGAATCGTGCTACTTATGAGATTGCCGATATGGACGGAAATTCAGTGACTTCTGGCACGTTGATCGATGATTCGATAGGACAGGACTTCCTTTGTTTATCTTATGGCTGCTATTCAATCACTGTTGGTGGCGGACCATATGATAGTGAAATAGGTTGGATACTCAATGGTGTTGACGGTGGATCACTTTCAGGCGGTGCTCCAACAAGTCTTTCATTCTCGATCAATTCAACATGCTCCAGTTGCACAGATGATACAGCTTGCAACTACGACCCTACTGCTAGTTTTGATGATGACTCTTGTGAGTTCCTATCATGTACATGTCTTGGAGACTGCAACAATGACGGAGTCAGAGAAACTTCTGATCTTTTCATGTTGCTAAGTGATTTTGGCTGCGCCATGGGTTGTTTCACAGATTTGACTGGTGATGAAATAACAGACACTACAGATCTTCTTGCATTCTTGAGTGTTTTTGGAACTCCTTGTCCATAGCATTCAGCATCTAAATATTTATTCTACAGGCCGGTTCTTCTCATGAAAAGCCGGCCTTTTTATGTGTTGACGACTCCCATTTCAACGTTATTCTTTCAAAAAACACCATTCAATGCAACGGATGCAGTATTTTTCGCGTCTATACAAGTGACGACCAACGAAGTTGGTCAGTACTCAACACCTAATGCTCTATCTGCAATGGAAAGCAAGAAACTCCTATTCTTCCTTTTACTGGCCTTATTCAGTACTGGAAGTATTGCCCATGACCGACTAAAACTGGAATATGTCCAGAACAACGGACAATGGAATAACAATGTCCTTTACCGAGCAGCATTTGGCGGTGGGGCGATCTACCTGGAGGACAATTGTATCTCATATTCATTCTGCAATCCCGAAGATCGTGCTTCAGTGCATGATTATTCTCAATGGTCTCGTGAGCAGCAAGAAGCATTCACTATCCGCGGACATGCCTGGAAAATGAACTTTGTGGGCGCTCAGCTTTCTGAAGTTGCAGGAGAGAAAATCCAATCACATTACTACAATTACTTCTTAGGTGATGATCCATCAAAGTGGGCATCCAATGTTGGGATTTATGAAGCTGTCAGATACAGCGAGCTCTACGATGGAATTGATTTAAGGTGTTACAATCGAGGAGCGAATTTCAAATATGATTTTATTGTTAGCCCAGGGGCAAATGAAAATGACATTCGCTTGTCGTTTGATGGTTTGGACCAAATTGATCTCAGAGATGGTGCTTTGGTATTGGGCACGTCAATTGGAGAGTTCATGGAAGCAGCTCCTTATGCATACCAGTTGATCAACAACAAACTAAAAGAAGTAAAGTGCGAGTACAAGATCATAGACGGCGAAATTGGGTTTTCATTTGCCGAAGGCTACGATCCATCATATGCGCTGATCATTGATCCTGAATTAATCGCAGCTACCTTATCGGGAACAGTTGGTCAAGATAATTATGGTCATACGTCAACATTTGACTTAACAGGAGACATATACACAGGCGCTATTTCTTTTGGGGTAGGATATCCAACTACTCCAGGAGCATTTCAGGCGGCTTTCAACAATGGAGGAGGATGGGGAACTGACATCGCAGTAAGTCACTTATCTGCAGATGGAACAGAACTAATTTGGGCCTCCTATCTAGGAGGTGGGGAAGGAGATTATCCTCACAGTATAGTTTGCTCAAGTCAGCAAGAACTTTATGTGTACGGCTCAACAACCGCAGCAGATTTTCCAACAACGGCCGGCGCCTACGACGAAAGTCACAACGGCATGGCTGATATCACCCTTTCGAAATTTTCAGTGGATGGAACGTCCTTGATAGGATCTACATTTCTTGGAGGTTCAATGGACGATGGCCGAAACGCCATGGCTGTCAATTATGGAGATACTTATAGAGGAGAGATCATATTAGACCAGTCTGAAAAGCCAGTATTGGCCTCTTTCTCGTCGTCAGATGACTATCCAACTTCGGCAGGTGCGTATCAAAGTGCTTTGAGCGGAAGTCAGGACGCTATTATCGTGCGTTTCAACACCTTGTTGACCAATGTGGAGGCAAGTTCATTCATAGGTAGCTCTGAAAACGATGCGGGCTATGGAGTTCGTACTACGAATTCGGGTAACCTTGTAGTTGTGGGAACCGCTGGTGCCGGAGACTTTCCAATTTCAGCGGGGGCATATCAGACCAATTTTCTTGGAGGTGGTGGACTATGGGATGACTCTGAATACGATGGTTTTGTCACAGTCCTCAATTCTTCAGCATCATCCATGATTGCCTCAACTTATTTTGGCACAGATGTTCAAGATCAGATCTTTTTTGTAGACCTCGACAGCGATGAGAATATATTCGTTTATGGTCAAGGAGGTACAGATATTCCGATTGTAGGCGACGTATATAACAATCCAGATAGCCGTCAGTTCATCAGTAAGTTAAGCACCGACTTGACAACCTTGATGCTCTCGACCCAAATTGGTGCCGGAGGAGGAGACGACGTCGGATTTGATTTTGTACCTATTGCTTTCTTGGTCGATCATTGCGACAATATTTACATCAGTTCACACGGAGCGGGCTGGGCCAATCTTCCTTTAACTCCTGATGCTCTTTATGGAAATGAAGAGGGGGGTTTTTACTTGGCCGTTCTCAATGAGAACATGGAAAATCTCGAATTTGGAACTATGTATACAGGCGACCACGTGGACGGAGGAACCAGTCGGTTTGATAAAAATGGAACCGTATACCAGGCCGTATGCTCAGGTGGTGGATTCGGAACAACTGCTGATGCATGGGCTACTGGTCAAAGCACTGGGTGGGACATAGGTGTCTTTAAAATTGACTTTGACGTAAGTGGTGTGAATTCTGCTATTTCAGCCAATAGCTTGGTGGGATGCGCTCCTTATGAGATTGTATTTGACAACTTCAGCGTTGGCGACCAATATTTATGGGATTTTGGCGATGGAACGACCAGTACGGAGGAAGAGCCTGTTCATGTTTACAACGAACCCGGGCTATACAATGTAAGCTTGATCGTGTCTGATTCATTGAGCTGCAACTTGGCTGATACTTCAAATTTTGAGGTTCAGATTTCACAGCCGCAGGACATCTTTCCAGATTTCACTTGGCAAATTGATTGTGCAACTATGGGTATCATGTGCACAAATGAAACCGGTATTGAATATTTCGACTATTTGTGGGATATGGGCGATGGCACCATACTCGATGAATATGATGTTGATTACAACTACAGCGAGCCAGGAACTTACACTGTATCGTTGCAAGCTATTGATGCTGGCTGTGAAGCCGATGAGTTGATCGAATACGAAATTACCATCTTCGATGAAGTGATTGCTGTAATCGGCAATGCCAATGGTGAAGGTTGTGCTCCTTTAGAAATAGACTTCTCCAATGGTGGTTCAGGACAAGAATTCATTTGGGACTTTGGCGATGGGACGCCTCCAGTTTCAGGCGCAAATGTATCGCATATCTATGTTGATGCAGGAAATTTCACCGTGACCTTGATGGCTTTTGGCGGAAGTGGCTGCGAAGGAGAAAGTTCAACTGAAATGGAAGTTGTAGTTACACCGGCTCCAATAGTTATCCCAGAATTTGAAGCCTTTCAAGTCGACGATTGTGAATTGAAGACCATACAGATCAACAACATTAGCACCGGCGACGGAGTTACTGGATTTTGGGACATGGGCGACGGCACGACCTTTGAGATTCTGCCTGATACATATGTTTATGACGAACCAGGAACTTATACCATCGTTCTCATTTTAACAGAGCCTATTTGCAATCAGCAATTTGAGTATGAACTTGAGGTGAGTGTTATCGACTACATTGATATCGATCTTCCGCCAGATGTGTCGCTTTGTCCACTTGAAGAGGGCGCGATTTTGGTGGGTCCGGATGCAGACGGGGAGGCAGTCTACGCTTGGTCGACAGGCGAAGACACCCAGTCAATTTTTGTAACCGAACCTGGAGAATACGGATTGACAGTTACCACCAACAATTGCACTGGAGTGGGTGTCATAGAGGTCAATGTGATTCCGGAATGGAAACAAATACTCCCGATGACCGCTTGTGAGAATACACATACGATCATAGAAATCCCTTATTCAAGCAATACATACGAATGGTGTGATGGTCAGTCGAGTCAAACTATCGACGTTAATGAGCCAGGTGATTACTGCTTTATGTTTGTCGACAACCAAGGTTGTCTGCAAGAAGGAGTTATAGAACTTACGCATATTGCACATGATGCGACCTTGTACATTCCGAATGCATTTACACCGAACAATGATGGGGTAAATGACTACTTCGTTCCTGTGGGAGACGATACTAGATACTTCAGGTTCTCGGTATTCAATCGCTGGGGAGAAGTGGTATTTGACTCGGAAGATTCAAATCAGGTTTGGGACGGTTCTTTTCAAGGAAGCGACCACTATGTCCCCAACGGACTTTACACATACAGCTTGGTATACGCGAGTGCTTGCAGCGCCGAGAAGGTTGTGAAGAAAGGATATATCACTGTGATTCGATAAGACATCTTCGAACACACTTGCTTACCGATATGCGTTGGAGACAGGAAAAAAGTATAGATTACACTAGCCTGCCCGATGGACAACTTTGTTGCACATTGGGCAGGCTTGCGTTTGCCCGCAGGGCGGAGAATATTTCGAGAAAGGAATCGGAAAATTAAATAGTAGCCCCACCAAGAATCGAACTTGGATCTAAAATTTAGGAAACTTTTGTTCTATCCATTGAACTACAGGGCCAAAAGGGAGGCAAAAATAGTAAATGCCTTTGTTTTGAGACTATGCAGACACAAGTATCGGGTAGTTAATTGAGTTTTTCTCTGGTTATCGATGTAACCGACAGACTTGATGAGACAAAAAAACTCCCACCGAAGGCAGGATTTTTTACATTACTCACTAATCACTAAAAATTATTTTCCTGTTTTTATAGCATCGGCATTTTGCTTGAGGCTCTCGATCACTTGCCTTTGAGCTTCTACTTTTACTTTTTCAGCTGCAACCATTTCGGTATTGGCTTGGACCTGCTTCTCTAGGTTGACTATTTCACTTTTCGATTGTTCGATAGCGCCACGCAACTCATCCATCTTAGCTTGTAGATCAACAATGTCCTTCTCGGCTTTGATGATCGCCTCTTCAGACTTCTGAATGCCTTCGGTGTTCTTCGAAATATTCTTCACTAGCTTCTCACCATCTTTCACAACGCCATCGTATACTTTCGTGCTTTTATCCAAAACTTTTCGTTGGTTTTTAAGCACTGTGTCGTACCAACCTACATAAAATCCACGAACAAACTGCTCGACCATATTGGACATCTTCGAAGCTTCATCCGAATTATTTTTGCTGCTCAAATAAGTCACCCCTAGGTCTACAAGCACATCTAATCGAGCACCTTTTTCATCTTCTTCAACGACACTAAACAATGAAATGGTTTCAATGGTTACTTCAGAAAGGTGAATAGCCAACGCTTCGTAAACACCATTTTTCTTTTTGAAATCACACTGGCATTTTGCTTTAACATAACCTGCCCAAGCTTTCTCAACTTTTCCTGGCTCAGCATTTATGTATACGGTAAAAGCGGGACGATTTTCTTTGCGGAATTTCGTAGTTGTTTCATTGACCTCTATAGAGGGTTTATCTTGCAATGCCCCAAGCATTTTGGCTTCATCTTGCGCGAACAAGGAAAGGCCAAGGCTTAAGAACATGGTAAAAAGAGTAATTCGTTTCATAATTGTTCGTTGTTTGGAGTTGTGATTTGCAAGTAACAAAAAGTCACTGTTTATCTAAAAATAATACTTCTGGCCGATTGTGCAGTGTCGAATCCAAAATCTAATTATCTTTGCGCCTCTAAAATCGCGTTGATTGTGCGCAATCGACTGATTT
>JBLHIB010000088.1:0-14587 GCA_047615865.1 Gammaproteobacteria bacterium | reverse complement strand
TCCACCAATCCATTCGAAGTGATCGTTTCTTGAGTATATCGGATATCATCATTTAGTCCTACTAAATCGTTGTCATTTTCTACAATCTGACCTTGCATCATTTCTATTTCTGCCAACATTTTTTCAAAGCGTGCTTTTTTCCTGATGATGGCATTTTCGTTCTGCTCCGTTTTGCTATTTAGCTTGCGCTTGTCTTTTTCCAAACGATCAATCTGATCTTCCAAAGGGTCCAATTCATGACCGTTCATGGATGCTTTCACTATAGCAGTCTCAGATACGTTTTCCACCTGTTGCTTCTCATTGCAGTCGATTGTTCGTAGCATCTCTTTGCTTTCTTGCTGCATTTTAGCAATCAGTTTAGTATTGCGAACAACGACTTTCTCAAGTTTATTCGCATCGAGTCGATTCGACTTCTGCTCTTGCTCGGATGTGCTAGAAGCATGTTTGGAGTTAGTGACTTTTTGTTGGCTTAAGGTAAATATTGGAGCGCATAGTAATAAGAGTATTGCTAGATTTTTCATAACCAAATGATTAGGTGATTTGGTGTTGTGACGAAAAATTGTCGACGAAGTCACATATCTGGTTTGGTTGGGAGCAAAAAAAAACCGTTGCCCAAGTTGGACAACGGTTTCTTAAATAAACAGATTATAAAGGTCCTATCGTTTCACGACAAGTTTTTGAGTCAAAACAGCGTTTCCGGCAATTGCTTTTACTAAGTAAATTCCTTGCTCGAATGATTGAGTTGGAATAGTTACGTTAGAAGTTCCGGCAACGTTTGCAGCATATACAAGCTCACCCGTTAGAGAGTAGATCTCAGTATAAACTTGTTGGCCACCATAATCAAGATCTAAAGTCACAGACTCATTGGCAGGATTTGGGAACATATCAAATGAACCAGGAGCAGCTACTTCAGCTACACCTACTGATTCGTTTTCAACGTAAACGTCATCTATGTAATAAAGACCCGTTCCGAAGCTGTTACCAGAAGCAAAGAAGTTTATGCTTGAGCAAAAACCATCCCAGCCCATTGAACCAACAGTAGCTCCATCGACGAATACCTGAGCACCCATGATATCCAAATCAACCATTACTTCAACATGAAACCATGCGTCATGGTTAAAGGTGCCAGAACCAACTACACCCGCATCGCGAATTACCTCAACAGTTCCATCGTCCTTAAATGAACATTCAAAAGCCCAGTCATTTCCTGGCTGAGGTTCTGCTTGAATATTAAAGTATCCAGCATTTCCCGCAGGAACATACATCCAGAAACTGATGTTCACTACACCAGAGTTTTGGAACATTGGAAGAATGATATCTGTTGGTCCACCGTTAGTAAAGTCAGTCTCAACAAATTTTGCAGAGTTTGCCCCACTGTGAGCCTGCTCGGTAGAAATAAAAGTATCAACGTCAGTTCCTTCGCCAGCTGTGCCGGACCAGGTGCTCCACACTTCAGAGTTCAATGCGAGGTAATCGCCATCAGCGAATCCTTCTAAATCATCATCAACTACAACTGTTTGTGCGTTTCCAAAACTGAAGCAGAAAGCTCCAGCCATCAATAGTAAAGTTCTTTTCATGCGTATAAGGTTTAATAGGTTTGATTCGAGAACAGGGGCTAATATAAGAATTGCATTGAAATCAGCACAAGTAGATTTAAATCAATTGAGTAATTCCACGAGTAAATTCCATTCTTCTTGGAATTGCGCCCCTTTATTTTTAGCATACCACAATTGCGTTTCCTTGGCCAATTCGTCATAAGAAGGCTTTGGCTCCAGGGCATGTTTGTACGCGAGTACGCGCTCCTGAACCGCAGAAGGACGCGGTCCCCATCGAAAAACAACTTTGCCCATTTTATCGAGACATACGACTATTGGAATTGATTTACCTCCATTGGTAAGAAAAAGATCCATGATTTGTGGATTCTCATCACGCAACAAGTATTTAGTAGAAATTAAGTCGGAGTATGCAGCAAGTTTTTCCAGAATTGGAAGGTTTTGAGCTGCGTCGCCGCACCAAGATTCTGTAATCACAAGCCATGTGTAAGGTGTCTTTATAGACTCAATTTTCTCGATCAAGTCGGTATCAATCCTTTGTTTCCGGTGTATACGCTTCATTCTGTGTTCATTGAGTTTGCTGAACTCCACGAATTTCACACTTTGGTTCTCGCCAGTAGCACGATCTTCTGAATGCAATTTCTCGATCAATTGCAAGTATTCTTCATATGTGTAAGCGGGACTGAAGTTGTTTGCTACCAGCTCATCGAGCGCTAAAAAGTCTTCTTTCATATTCCAAAATTACACACGTTTTAAGTTAAGATGGTCACAAAATTGTCTCGCTTAACTAGCTTTGTGAAAAACTTGATTATGCTTTGGGGAAACATCCGTAAAATGAAAACTCAGCTCACTTTTCCAGTGACCTATCATTTGCCATTATTTGACATCTTAGATCCAGGGGAGGAGCTGCACATGAATGAATTGATCGGAAAGAACATTCGAATTATTCATGAAGGAGATATTCACTGTGTCGTCAAAGGAAAGAAAATCAAGAAGGCTTTTGGAGAGGGCATGTCCTACGATGCTTTTGTAACGTCTCCGCTGGCTACTGAGAGTATTATTCGCCCCGAGCTGAGTCGGATTCACGAGGGAATTGCACTGCGTGACAAAGAATGGGAGGAGAAATATCACAATCAACCGCACTATGTATATCTCTCGCTCACAAGTGGAATTAAGGTTGGTGTAACACGTGATGTGAATGTGCCTTTTCGTTGGATTGATCAGGGTGCCGTTGAAGCTATCTTATTGGCTACAACTCCATATCGACAACTCGCAGGTCTCATAGAGGTTGAGTTGAAACAACATGTTTCGGATCGTACAAATTGGCGCAATATGCTCAGGAATGTATTCGTCAACGAAGAGTCACTTGCCGAGAAAAAGGATGATTTGCTCGAAGAGCTGCCAGAAGAATATTACGACTTTGTGAGTGACGATGATACAATCACAAAGATTGAATTTCCTGTGTTGCAGTATCCAGAAAAGGTAAAAAGTATGAAGCTTGATACCACTCCGCTAATAGAGAAGAAGTTGATGGGGATCAAAGGCCAATATCTGATTTTCGATGACAATACGGTCATGAATCTTAGGAGTCATGCAGGATACCGGATAGGAATTGAAGCGGTCGATTAATTTTGTGTAGGGTCGTCAGGAAAATTGGCGATGATCTGGCCACTCTTTCCCATAGATCGCATAATTGTCTTCCAGAGATCATCAATTCCTGTGTTCATCAATAAACCAGAGTTGACGTCTTTAACAAACCAAGATTTGAGCTTTAGCTCTTCTTCCAATTGATTCGCAGACCACCCAGCGTACCCTACGAAAAACCGTATCTGATCTTTGTCTATGAGTCCATGTGCTAGTTTGTCCCTCAATTTATCAAAGTCGCCGCCCATATAAATGCCAGCAATGATTTCGATGCTATCAGGAATAACGTCTCCCAATGTATGTATGTAATACAAATTGGAGTTCTTTACAGGCCCACCAATAGAAATCTTCGTTTCAAATTCAGGTAGGGCTTCGATAATTTGATCAAGGTCAACGTCTATATAGTTATTCAAAACAAAGCCAAATGAACCTTCGTCATTGTGCTCGCACAGCAAGATAACCGTCCTCTTAAAATATGGATCGTCCAAAAAGGGTTCGGCTAATAATACCTTCCCTTTTCCTGCTTCGATGTTGTCTTTTGGGCCTAGATCAAACTTCATTTCTTGTATCGCTTATCGTTTTAACAGAGATAGCGGGTATAAAGTTGCTATTTTACGCATGTTTTTAAATTCTGACAATTTCTAACCACTATGAAATCACCAAAATTTCAACAATCCAATTCAATTGCCAAAGCAAGATGCCTCTTATCCCTTGGACTATTTGTAGGCCTCGGCCTTATGTCTTTGTCTGTCTTTTCGCAAACGAGCCAAGCTTTTAAAGGAAATTCAAGCATGCCGTATGCCAAGCTAATCAAAGAATATGCAGCTCTTGATTCATCTCATGCCGAAGCAAGATTAGTAGAATTTGGTCAGTCTGATGTTGGAGAGCCCTTGCACTTGTTTGTTATCAACGGCGATGAAAACTTTGATTTGGATCAATTGTCCAATAGCAAAGTAGTATTACTCATAAACAATGGCATTCATCCCGGCGAACCCTGTGGTGTGGACGCTAGTTTTAAGTTGGCCAATAACCTGCTCAGTGGTAAAAAGGAATATTCAGCGCTTTTGCAAAATGTTGTGGTGTGCATTATTCCCATGTACAATATAGGAGGTGCTTTGAATAGGGGTTGCTGCAGCAGAGCAAATCAAAATGGCCCAGATGAATATGGCTTCAGAGGAAATGCAAGAAACCTAGACTTGAATCGCGACTTTGTAAAGTGTGATTCTGAAAATGCCAAAAGCTTCAACAAGATGATGAGCTCCTTGTCTCCTCATTTATTCATCGATACACATACATCCAACGGGGCCGATTATCAATATGTGATGACTATGATAGCCACCCAGCCAGATAAAGCTACTTCAATCTTAGGACAATACATACGCGATGAAATCAATCCGGCCGTTTACGAAAAGATGAAATCTTCAGGGTGGGAGATGACCCCTTATGTTAATTCTATGGGTAAAACACCGAATTCAGGGATCGTAGATTTTCTCGAGACTCCTCGCTATTCGACCGGTTATGCTTCGCTACACAATTGTATAGGATTTACGAGTGAAACTCATATGTTCAAGCCGTTTGAGCAACGAGTGGAAAGCACATATCAATTTGAATTGGCTCTTTTAGCTTACGCAAATGACCAGGCTGATGCGATTCAATTGCTCAAGATCAAAGCAGATTTAGCCGTAAGCAATCAACAAGAGTTTGCACTGCAATGGGGTTTAGATAGCACACAGTGGCAAAATTTAGACTTCAAGGGCTACGAGGCGGAATATTTACCTTCGGCCGTCACAGGCAAGGAAAGACTGTTTTATAACCGTGAAAAACCTGTGAATGTGGACGTCAAGTACTTTGATCACTACAAACCTATGATAAGTGTAACAGCTCCAGACTATTATGTCATTCCGCAAGCATGGAAGGAAGTCATTGAGCGTCTGAGTTGGAACCAAGTCGAAATGACCCGTTTGCAAGAAAATAAGGATCTCCTTGTGGGAACTTACCATATCGTTGATTACCAAAGCAAGGACAAACCTTATGAAGGGCATTACTTACATCACAGTGTTGAGGTAGAGAAGACCAAGGAGCAAGTGAGTTTTAGAAAAGGGGATTACCTAGTTAAAGTCGATCAAAAGATGAATCGTTACATCGTAGAAACTTTGGAGCCACAATCTGTTGATTCCTATTTCGCATGGAACTTCTTTGACTCAATTTTGCAACAAAAAGAGTGGTTCAGCGACTATGTTTTTGAAGATCAGGCGGAGAAAATGTTGGGTTCCGACGAACAACTAAGGGCTGAGTTCACTGACAAAAAACAAAATGACGTCGAGTTTTCAGAAAGTCACTGGTGGCAATTGTATTGGCTGTATCAAAGAAGTGAAAATTATGAGAATACGTTCAATAGATACCCCATATACCGAATTGTTGATGGAAGTATCTTGAAGTAATACAAACTATTCAATGATGCGTACCCATAGCAATTCACCCAAGGAATTGTAGACCTTCATGGTTAATTGACGTGTTTTCAAAGGGCCTGAGAAATCTAAAACTGCAAAGTTTCGATCAGCAACACGTGACTTAGGATCCACAAATGTGTTTTCTTCATGGCTATGGTCGTATGACCCAGATGTTAAAGGAGAAACGGTCAAATCATAAACCCAGTTTTCATTGTCCAATTGCTGCTTTGTAAGTTCGGTGCTATGTCGGTCTCCTGTAAGAAAAACAACCCCTTGAATATGGTTTAGATTGATTAGACTGAGTATCAACTCTCTCTCTTCTGGGTAGTTGGCATAATTCTCATATTGCTGGAGGTCTGACAGAAACTGGCCTCCAATGCACACGATCTTGAACTTAGCTTTGGAGAATTGTAAGGCTTGAATAAACCATTCTAGTTGAACTTGACCGAGGATCGTAGCCTCAATCCCAACAAAATCTTTAGCCGTCCTGTGCCAGCGATTATCCAGTAGGAAGAAGTCGACATCATTGTAACTAAATTTTGAATAGATCGCTTCATTTTGTTCTCCATACTGCTTATTAGCCCAAAAGTTTGTAAAAGCATTGCGAGCAGCTTGTTTGCCAATAAAACTACCATTGGAGTTGTCAGGTCCAAAATCATGATCGTCCCAGATAGCATAGTGGTGACAAGATGCCAGCAGGCCTTGAAGTTCTTCAATATTTCGGGTATGACTATATCTGTAATTCATGGTGGATTCAGAGGCCAGGTCAGCGTCTCGGAAATATGTATTGTCTCCAAGCCACAACATCATATTTGGTTGTTTGGAGGCTATGCTTTCAAAGATCTCATAGTGCCCACCGTATGGTTTTCCGGGACGGTCATATTCCCTGTCATTGATGTATGTGCAGCTTCCAACGGCAACACTAAATGCAGGAGGAGCTTTTCTATATTGCCACAACTCTTGAGTCGAGAATTGACAATTTTCGAGCGTTTCTCTCTTTTCTTGGTCAACAATAATATGGTATCCGTATGTCGTTCCAGGTTTAAGTAATTGACAACAAAGATGAGCAGTAAAGGACTTTTCGGACGATGTATGGACTTCTTCAGTCTTTGTGATGTCTTTAGGAGACATGAGGTCGAAAAACTCGAGGTGGATATCGGCCTCCGAATCCAATTGAACCCACACCATTACTTCACGTATTTCGCAGTAGCCAAGCATTGGGCCATTGACAATTTGGGCTTGTCCCAAAGAAAAAAGCGGGGCAAAGAGTATGGAGAGTACGACAGCAAAAAGCTTCATGATAAGGGTGTTTGCAAGAGTGAAATACGAAGGGGATGTTAAGGGACTATTTACCGTGCATGAGCTTTTCCAACTCGGCGGATGAATGTTCCCATGAATAGGATTTCTTAACAAAAACATGCCCGGCAGCCGCTATATCTTGAGCCAACTTTTCGTTTCGTAACAACTCGATCGCCAATTTGGCAAAGTCTTCGGGTTGTTTACCAATAAGTATGTCCTTTCCATCTTCTGCACCTAGAGCATTGTTGGCCAATAGAGACGTAATACACGGTAATTTCATACTCATCGCTTCAAGCAATTTGTTTTGAAGACCGCTTCCAATTTGCATTGGTGCCACAAAAACTTGACTCTCGGCATAAGCATCTCGTATGTCATCCATCCATCCTGTGACGGTCACTGAGTCTGACTGGAGTGCTTTTACTCGGTTTGATGGTTGTGCGCCGGCAATCAACAATTTAACTTCAGGCATCACCTTTTGTACAAGGGGAAGAATTATTTCCGCTAGAAGTACAGCACTATCAATGTTTGGAGGATAGTTCATGTTTCCAGTGAAAACCAAATGGTACTTCTTGGGTTTGCTAATAGGATAGAAGTACTCTTGATCTACTCCGTTGGGTATGACTGCAATGGCCTTTCTCTGTGGATGGAAAATGAAGTCTCGATCTTGTTCTGAAATGATCGTATGATGCTCGAAGTACTCATAGATCAAATTCTCGTATGCAACCAACCGGCGAAATTCCTCTCTTAAGACGCGTTTCATAAACCATGAAGACTTACCTATTCGTCGCTCGATACCTTTGTTAAAAGCATCCATGTAATCCAATGTTTTTGGAACCTCATGAATATGTTTGACATGCTCAGCAGTTCGAATGAGCTGACAATAGATATGATCGGGTTGGAATTGCTTTACTAGTTCATAAACACGGCGTCGCACGTGTCGCTGATAGAAATAATGAACTTGGAATGGTTGATCGGAAAAGATCGCTAGGAACATTCTCCAGATAATGAGTAGTTTGTTCAATGGAATGACCTCTACCTCTGAGCATATTGACATGAGGTTCTCCATGCCATCGCTCGGTAATTTTTCATCACTGAGGCAACACAACATGATCTCGTTGTTCTTGGATAAATGCTTTAACTGATGATAAATCCTCAATTTATCGCCTTTTTCCAAGGGCCATGGTATCCGGGATGTGATTACAAATATTTTCATCTGTTAATCAAATCCTTGTAGAACTGTATAAGGTTCTCTGTAATTAATACGTTGTCAAACTTTTGCTGAGCAAGTTGCTTAGCGTTTCTTCCTATTTGCGCACAGCGCTGAGAATCATTCTTTAAATCATGCAATACTTGAGCAAACTCATTTCCAGTTGCTGCGATAAGTATATTTTCACCATTGGTATGATCAATCCCTTCAGCTCCAATTGGAGTCGAAACGATTGTTTTTCCCAAAGCCATTCCTTCGATAATCTTAACGCGCACGCCACTTGCAGAAATAAGAGGTACAATCATGACTGATTTGCCGGACATGAATTCTTTAGCATCAGATACTTCACCAAAAATCTCAACATTTGGATAATCTCCTTCAAGCAATTCTCGTGGCATACTGCGCCCCGCTAAATATAAGGTGAGAGAAGGAGTCTTTGCAATAACCTTGGGCCAAACTTGTTCCAAGAACCAGAGAATACCTTCCAAATTCGGAGTCCAATCCATACTGCCCAAGTGGAAGACCTTCATTTCATCTTGCGCCGATTCAGACTTGTCGTAATCGGCCATATCTATTCCAAAAGGGATATTCACGACTGGCTTGGCACAACCTAAGCTTATATGCTTGGCCTCATCTTCTGCAGAAATCGAGGCTATACCATCAACTTGACCTGCAACAGAAAGTTCGTATTCTTTGAGTTTGCGGGAGAGATATTTTAGGTACGTACGTTTGGGTAAACTTCGAGTTCCACCAGCTACCTTTTCCCAAATTATATGTTCAAGATTGTGAGATCGCAATACGATTTTGGCCTTGCTATATCGCCTGCATGTGCCGATGTAGGGTGTCATAAATAGACTCTCCAAATGAATGATGTCAAATTTTTGGTTCTGGAGTAATTGTACTAGGCGGATATCGAAATCAGCTGTGAAAAATCGACTTATGTTGTAAGAGTCCTGCGTCACCAAACTGGAAAATGCATCCACAATGCTTATTGAAGTGTCTACAAAGACTCCTTGTATTTTTGTCTGTTCAATATACTCCGCTGGAAGTAAATTAATTTCGAGATCGTGTTTGTGCGTGAAAATTGTCAAAACTTGCACATCATGGCCTGCTTTGAGCAGACCTTGTGTAACATTGTTCATAGCAATGCATCCACCGTCCCTTGCAGGCATAGGAGGTTTATGGCAAAGTTGTAATATGTTAAGCTTCTGAGACATTCTTTTTGGACAACTTCTTTTTAAGTTTCTTGAAAAATTTCGAGTAAGCCTCCTTATCCATTAGAGCCGAGTCATTCATCGCCTTCCATGTCATAATTACGCCTACCGGGAAAAGAACGAAGGTACTTAACCACATCCCAAGCCACACATCAATCGTCCCTATTTTTGCCATTTTTTCGCCGATGACCATGATGACATAGTATACGATGAATAGAACAAATGCCGTGAGCGCGGGCATAGCGATTCCACCTTTTCGAATAATTGCACCTAGAGGAGCTCCAATAAAAAATAGCACAAAACTAGCCACGGCAAAAAAGAACTTGCGATGCCACTCGATCAAGTGCCGTCGTTTGAAATTCTTTTTAGTTTCAACCTCTTTTAAGGCATTGTCAATGAAGTCATGCTGCTGCCTTGCAAGTTTTTTCGCCGAGTTATAAATTCTAGCCTGCTGATTGGCGCCGAAAGATAGCAGGAGCGAGTCATTCAGAGGAAGGGTATTTGCATTGTTTAAAAGCAATTTGACGCTGTCGCGTAAATAAGCAGTGTTCTTTGATATGTAAACTATCGCGTCCTGCTTGCGTTTTTCAATCTTGTAATCAATCGTGTCAATCGTGTTGTCCAACTGATTGATAGTCATCATTTCGTATGCATGGGCAAACAATTCCTCGTCGGCCTTCTGAAATTCAAGGGAGCTCAAATCGATTCTAAGGATTTGCTCTTTAAAAGAATTGTAGACGCTTGGATGCTTTTTGTCCTTTGCCTTAACCGTTTCTTTTTGCTCGTCGTAACTGTAGCCGTCATAAAGTCTAAGCACAAGATATCGTTCATCTTCCGTTTGCTTCATGTTACCGGATTTGGCCCGGATAACCGTTTTGTTACCTCGTTGGCCTCGGTGATCATAGATTAAAACGTCGCCTAGTTCATCAGTTTTATCATCTTTAGATGATACACGAATGGCGAGATCGTCAATTCCAGTGTAAAACTGGTGTTCGATCAAGTTCAAAGCTGGCTTTTGCTTGGTTATGCTATAAAGCAAGGTCCTAAACTTTAAATTGGCAATCGGCCATACATTGTTCGCGAAGAAAAATGCTCCAATTGAAAGAAGAAGAACACTGAAGATCAAAGGGCGCATAATTCGCAGCAAACTGATTCCCGCCGATTTCAAACTTGCCAACTCATAGTGTTCGGCCAAATTGCCCATGGTCATTACTGAAGCCATTAGAATTGCCATCGGCAATGCCATACTCACAAGGCGAGCAGAGAAATATGCTAGAAGTTGAAGAATAACTAAAAACTCCAAACCTTTGCCCATCAAGTCATCCAAATACAACCACACAAATTGCAGTTCGAATATGAATACCGAGATAAGGAAGGAAATAATAAAAGGCCCTAAGAACGACCGTATTAGAAGTTTGGATATTTTCTTCACTCTCCTGAGTTATATGCGCAAATATAACGCGACCAAAAGGAAAGACGTATGGTGGGCTCGTGTTTTAATCACAATTTATTCTTAGCAAGCTATGATTGACTTTTGTCCTTCTGCTTTGAAAGATGATCAGGAGATTTCGCTTTACATTTGCCTTGTGCTAAAACCAATGAATTATGCAGCTGCTCGCAACCAAAGTATGTAAAAAACAAGATATAGGAGTTCACAACAATCTATTTGGGGGAACAATGCTTTCTTGGATCGATGAGGCCGCTGTCGCCTATGTAAACGAAGTGTGCTATTCTCCAAACATGGTCACGTTGAAAATGGATGAGGTCTTTTTTCGCTCGCCAGTGAAAGAAAATAACTTGATCAAGATTTATGGCGAAGTGCAACAGTTTGGCAATTCTACAATTGTGATTAACGTTGAGGCTAGAAAGTTCAATGTCTATTCACATGAAGAAACTATCGTATGCACAACAAGAATTACATTTGTTCGCATTGATGACGATGGTGCGGCAATACCAATTGCGAAACATGTTAAAGAGCATTATCCCAATTTGGAATGAGTCCAATTAAAGAGGTGTGAACGTAACCTTTGCAATGTGCTAGCGTTCAAATCCATAACTCTTGATTGTAGGATATTTCCCAAATAGTTGGTTTTTAAGGGGTTTGTGTTCAAAAAATGAGAGTTTCGGTGAATTGAAAACAGCCGAATTGCATAAATTGGTCTAATTATCTCATGTCATCATGAACAAACTGGTAACGGTTTTCGTGATGCTTTCGTGGGCTCTTGGTACTTACAGCCAGGTTTCTACTGAGCATCAGGCTCTCTTAGAGGAAGCCAACGAATCATTTGAAAACAAGCATTATGTCGAGGCTTATCCACAGTTCTCGCAGCTAGTGAGTCTATATCCAAAAGATTCTGATCTAAATTTTAAATTCGGCACATGCTGTATTTACAGCTCTACCGATAACGAAAAGGCAATTAAGCACTTGCGCTTCTCCATAAAAAAAGGAGCGGCATTGCAAGCCCAATATTATCTCGGTGTCGCGTACCATCTGAATTATGAATTTTCTAAAGCCATCGAGGCCTATGAGGCGTTCGAAAGAAAAGCTGATGAAAAATTGGCAGAGACATTTGACGCGCCGCGCCAAGTAGAAATGTGTAAAGCAGGAAAGGGCCTGCTAGCCGGTATGGTCGATCTCGTTGTTTTGGATAAGAAGGAAACTTCTGAAGTCGATTTTTTTAGATATTTCAATCTAGAAGGTATTGGAGGTAAACTCTTGACCGTTCCAGCCGAATTACGCACAAAATTGGATTCAAAAAAGGAACATACAGGTGTGATCCATTTCCCCGTTGGATCAAGTGTCATCTATTTTTCAAGTTATGGAAAGAAAGGAGCGGCCGGAAAAGATATATATAGGGCAAGCGTAATGCCTGACGGATCATTTTCGCAGGTTGAACCCCTAAAAGGAGATATTAATACCTCATACGATGAAGACTACCCTTACATGCACCCAGATGGGAAGACGATGTACTTCGCCTCAAAAGGTCATAATAGTATGGGTGGATATGATATTTTCAGAAGTGAATTAGATCCAGCGACCGGAGCTTTTGGACCAGCCATAAACATGGATTTTGCAATAAACACCCCTGGAGATGATATCCTCTATGTAGCAGACTCTCTAAATCAAAGCGCTTATTTCGCCTCCGGACGCAGCAGTTCTCAAGGAAATCTTCATGTTTATAAAGTAATGGTGAAAGGTATTCCCCTGCACCTCATTTTCTTGAAGGGCGAGTTCTTTTCTCAGTTTGATCAACAAGCGAAATCGGCTAAAATTCTTATCAAAGACGAACTCACGGGAAAACCTGTAACTGAGTTGCGCACAGATGACATGTCCGGGGAATACTTAATTAGCTTTCCAAAACCAGGCTTGTATTCATTTGAAGTTGAAACAGATCGAAGCCCTATTGTTCACAAAGGTATGGTCGAAATTCCTGTAGTCGATGAGTCAACCGCTTTCAGACAGGAGTTACACCTTGTAAACGTCAACGGGCAAGAAAAACTGGTCATTCATAATTTCTTCGACGAAGAACTTAATGTTGACTTGGCTTCACTTTCCGGTGAAATGCTAAGGAATAGAGCAGGATTAGAAGTGAATGTTACTGACGAATTATTAAGCCAACTTGAAGAACCAAAGGCGCAGATTGAATCAGCTGAAAAGGCTGCACTCTCGGCTGGATTTGGTGTGGATGATTCTATTGATAGCATTGTATCCGATGCAGAGAGCTTTGCCTCACAACTTGATGTCGAATCTACCACTCTGAAGTCGAAAAGTGGTAAAGCTTTCCGCAGAGCCGAAGAGTTACAAGACGAAGCGAGCAGCAAAGCCCGTCAGGCCGAAGCGATTATGCATGGTGTTAATCAAGATGACCAAGAGACATATTTAATAGCCTTGAGAGAATATGTGCAGGTCGTTAATGAAGCTAGAAATCTAAGCGATGAAGCACGTGTCGCTTTTGAAACTGGTATCGAATGTGTCGCAATTGCCGATTCATCAGCTAAGGTAGCCACCGAGATTAGGGCCAACAACCAGTCTGTCCAGGAAGCAACGGCATTCGAAAATTTTGACCTAGCGGTTGAAGGTCTTCGATGGGAAAGAAATCGACAGATCTCTCTTGCCCAAGACAAGGATGAAGTAGATTCCAATTTGATTAACCGTGCTAACGCAAAAGAGGAAGATCAAAAGACAATTCTTCAAAAGATCACTAACCTTCGTGCGGAAGAAGATGACCTTGAAAGGAAAATCAAAGTCAATGAACAGGAATTAGCAAATGATCCGAAGAAAAAGAATATTGCGCAATTAGAAGCCAATATAGAAAAGGCCAATCAAGGTCTGAATGCAACCCGACAAGAAGTCATATTCGAAACTTCTAAGGCGGAAAAAATTGGCAGAGACGAAATTCGCTTGAGAAAAGAAGCTGTTTTGTTGGTCGATCTCACGGGGTCAGGAGTTTTGCTTTCTGATTTCGATGAGGGTGAATTTGATTCAAATCAACGTGAAAAATTAAGAGCGGGTATAACCGGCACAAAGACCAAAATTGATGTTTTGTCGATTGATGATGCTGAAACACTGGCCCTCTTGGGCGACGAGCAACGCAAAACTAGAAATGATATTTCGAAATTGACCGCCCTGGCCTCGGCCGAAGTGGAATCTGGAGTTCAACTGAAATCTCTTAAAAATGTACGTTCCGATTACCAATCTCGCCAGATAGAATTGGTAGAGATTGATCCTGTTTCTGACAATTATCGCTGTCAAGCAATCGCGCGCATGGCTGTCTCAGAAATTACGCAACAAGAGTTTTTACTCAAGACGCTTAAGTCTCAGATTACTGATGCTGGTGAAGTCGCTCAAGTCGATGAAGAACTTATTCTTCTGAATGAATTTCGCGATGAAATTCAAGTGCAATTGATCTCGCTTCAACAAACCGCTCCAATTGAGATAAGAGATGACGCAGTTAAACAAGCCATCGCTCGAGTCATGCCTGAATACGATCAAAGCGTGCAAAAGGCAAACAATGCTGAAGGGACAGAATTGAGTCGTTGGCAAGAGGTGAACCGTGTTCGTGAAGACCTCAAAGCTAGAAGCGAAGAAGAATATCAAATCAATGAGCAGAACGTACTAGCGTCAAATGACCCCGATGAAATCGCCCAATTGTCGCTTCGGAATTTAGAATTAGACCAGGTTATCGACCAAGTTGACTATCAGCTCAATGATGTGCAGCT
>JBLHIB010000087.1:0-14757 GCA_047615865.1 Gammaproteobacteria bacterium | reverse complement strand
GATTTCGTATTCTTTATCCGCAGACGAAGTACACAAACAACGGACAGCGCTGCTGGAATTGGTTCAATGCAGGGGATACGTATGACGGTCAGGGTGAGTTGGGTTCTATTCGGGAGATGATAGCCTACATGATGAAGAACTATGCCATCAGCGATGAGGAGGTATTCATCTACGGAGTTTCCTCTGGTGGTGCTATGACTAGCGCTGCAATGGCCAATTACCCAGAGCTCTTCCAAGCGGGCTGCGTATATGCCGGCGGACCATTTGGCGTTGCCAGTAGTCCCATGCGTGCAATGAAAACCATGGCCAATCCCGACGACCGATCAAGCGAAGACTTGGCCGCAAGTGTGCTTAAACAATCAGGCGAGGATGTTACTCATTATCCGCGGGTGGTGGTAGTTCATGGAACCCGTGATCCGATTGTCGATTCGAAAAATGGTGAACTTGTGTGCAAGCAATGGGCAGCCTTGCACTCGATGGAGGAAAAACATTTGCGCTCGTCGCTAGTCAATAACCGCGAAGACCTTGTCCTGATGGAATATAGTGGTGTGACTGGAGAGGTTCTTGTGAGCCATTTAGAGATTAAAAAAATGATGCATGCGATCGCTATTGATCCAGGTGATGGTCCAGAACAAGGCGGAAAACGCTCAATTTTCTCGTTGGATTATGACTTCCACTCTTCACTGTGGATAGCCCGACAAATGGGGTTAATAAAGAAATAACTCCTACTGCTGATCAAAATTCACCTTCACCGAATCCGAGGTTGGAATCGACTGACAGGTAAGCACAAATCCGGCATCTACTTCACCTGGCTCGAGGGCATAATTGACAAGCATATTGACACTACCCTTTTCCAATTTGGCGCGGCAAGTGCAACACATTCCACCTTTGCATGAAAACGGAAGGTCAAGACCTTTATCTATTGCAGCATCGAGAATCGGCTTATCGAATGGCATGTCAAACTCCCATTGCTGACCATAAAGTATGATATCAACGTGGCATGTTTTACCCTTGTGCTCATCAGCAACTTCGATATTCTTGGCTTTTTCCAGACTTCCCTTTGGCGAAGTGAATAGCTCAAAATGAATGTTGTCTTTTGCAATACCCACCTTCTCACAAGCAGAAGACACTTCGTTAATCATGGTTTCCGGTCCGCAAATGAATACTTCATCGCAGCGCTCAGGGCTTAGGAAAGTGCTGAAGAGTTTCTCAGTTTTTTCGCCATTGATTCGCCCGGCAAACATGTCGATTTCGTTCATTTCACCACTTAAAACGTGGAAAATACGGAGACGGCCTAAGTTCATGTCTTTCAAATCCTCCAGCTCATCGCGGAAGATGATAGACTTGAAGTATCGGTTACCGTATATAAGGCTCACCTCACTTTTAGGCTCAATTGCGAGCACAGACTTCACGATAGACATCATTGGAGTCACTCCGCTTCCTGCGGCAAAAAGCACATAATGCTTTTCATTGTCGGGATGCAGCTCAGAGGTAAAATTCCCCATTGGCGGCATTACCTGAAGCTCTTGGCCTGCTTTCAAATCCTTGTTGGCAAAAGTCGAAAACATTCCTCCATCAACTTGTTTGATTGCCACACGCAATTCAGATTCGGTGACACCAGAGCATATGGAATAGCTTCGACGCGTATCCTCTCCTTTCAGTTCTTTTCTTAAAGTAAGGTACTGACCTTGCTTAAATCTGAACGACTGTGCGAGTGATTCTGGAACATCAAATCCAACAGAAACAGTGTCAACTGTTTCTCGAATTACATCTTTTACTGTAAGGGTTTCAAATTGGGCCATGTGCATTTCTTGAGACGACAAAAATAGTAATCCAATCAACGGCTGGCATGATCGAGGTCATTTTAGATGGAAAAAGCTGCATGTTTTTCGTGAGAGAATAGCATTCATATAGGAAACAAAGAGAATGGCGCGTCTTAGAAAGTTGTTATAAGATTAAAAAAGGTTGAATAATTTCGTGTTTGTAAGGACTAAAACGGGCTCAAAAACGGTCGGAAATGGCTAAATTCGTACTACAAATTGAAGCAGATGGAAAATCAAGAACAACTTGACAAGTTTTCGGCCTACGTTCAACAAGAGCTGAAGATAGAAGCAAAGGACTGGATGCCGGAGAAATATCGCAAGACTTTGGTGCGCCAAATGGCACAACATGCACATTCTGAAATAGTTGGAATGTTGCCTGAAGCCAATTGGATTACGCGCGCTCCTTCACTTAAAAGGAAGGCTATTCTATTGGCCAAAGTTCAAGACGAAGGTGGACATGGATTGTACTTGTACAGTGCTGTAGAAACTTTGGGAGTTCAGCGTGACGATTTGATCAATGATCTGAATCACGGGGTTGCTAAGTATTCTTCTATTTTTAACTACCCTACTCTAAGCTGGTCAGATATTGGCGCGGTAGGTTGGCTAGTAGATGGAGCGGCTATAGTGAATCAAGTTTCATTGCAGCGTACATCATACGGTCCATATTCTAGGGCTATGATTCGAATCTGCAAAGAGGAGAGTTTTCACCAGCGTCAGGGATATGTGATCATGATGAAAATGGCTCAAGGAAGCGCCGAGCAGAAGAAAATGGCTCAGGATTCTTTGAACCGTTGGTGGTGGCCTTCTCTAATGATGTTTGGTCCTTCAGACAAAGAGAGCACCCATAGTCATCAAAACATGGAGTGGCGTATCAAACGTCATTCGAATGATGAGCTGCGACAAAAATTCATTGACATGACCATTCCTCAAGCCGAGTATTTGGGACTGACTATTCCAGATCCAGACTTGAAGTGGAATGCTGAAAAAGGTCAGCACGACTGGGGTGAAATCGACTGGGATGAATTCTGGAACGTGGTTAAAGGAAACGGCATGTGCAACAAAGATCGTGTAGCAGCCCGATTGAAGGCAAGCGAAGATGGAGCTTGGGTTCGGGAAGCAGCGACGGCTTATGCTGAAAAAAGAAAGACTAGTAAAGTAGCCTGATTATATAGAAATCATGAGTGACAAAAAAAATTGGCCTCTTTGGGAGGTTTTTATAAGGAGCAAGCAAGGACTTCACCACAAGCATGTTGGCAGTCTGCACGCACCCGACGAAGAAATGGCTATTGAAAATGCACGTGATGTGTATACACGACGAATGGAAGGAGTAAGTATTTGGGTTATTGAAAGCTCGAATATTCACGCCTCTTCTCCGGACGAAAAGGACATCATGTACGATCCGTCAAACGACAAGATCTACCGCCACCCTACTTTTTACGATATCCCTGACGAGATCGGACATATGTAGTCGGCGACGACTTCGAATTTCTACGGATCAATACAACAACAAGCATGGATAGCTATTCATCATACTTACTTCGCATTGGCGACAATGCTCTTATTCTCGGTCAGCGCCTCGCAGAAATATGCGGACATGGGCCAGTACTTGAGGAAGACATCGCCTTGACCAATATTTCTCTTGACTTGATAGGTCAGTCCCGCATGGCTTACCAGCGCGTGGCTGAACTGGAAGATTGTTTCAAGGATGAGGATGACATCGCATTTATGCGTGATTCTCATGAGTATGCCAATTGCCTCATGGTTGAATTGGAAAACGGGGATTTTGGAAAAACCATTGCTCGTCAATTCTTCTTCTCAGCTTTTCAAGTCCCATACTTGGAAGTACTCACTCAAAGTGAGGATGAATTTTTGAGAGACTTTGCTTTGAAAGCGGTCAAAGAAGCAAAGTACCACTTAAAGCACAGCGCTCAATGGATGGTTCGCTTGGGAGATGGCACAAAAGAAAGTCATGATCGTATTCAGGAATCGGTCAATCTGTTGTGGCCCTTCACTGGAGAGATTATGATCGCGGATGAGCTTGATGAGAAGGCACAAGCTTGGGGCGCTCCGAACTTGGCAGACATCAAAGAAATTTGGTCTGCTACAGTTGCAAAAATATTGGAACAGGCAACGCTCACAGTTACTGAGCCAGATGTATGGATGCTGCGCGGAGGAAAGCAAGGCAATCACACGGAGCACATGGGCTTGATATTGGCTGAGATGCAGTTTTTACAGCGTGCCTACCCAGGACAAGAGTGGTAAACAACGCTAACGTGGGCGATTCACCAGACATACCAACAAAGTTTATAGAACTTCTCGAGAAAGTTCGCGATCCTGAGATTCCGGCACTTAGTGTATTGGACATGGGAGTTGTTCGGAAAGTAGAGCAAACTGATTCGGGCTTCATCATCACAATTACCCCCACTTACAGCGGTTGTCCGGCTATGGACACCATCGAGGAAGACATCCTCCATCAATTTCGTGCGCACGGACTTGAAAATGCCGCGGTAAAGACCGTCCTCTATCCGGCATGGACGACAGATTGGTTTTCCGACGAAGCGAAAGAGAAACTCCGAAAGACAGGCATTGCCCCACCCGACAGCTCAATGAGCAAGGCCGATTTGATGGGAACGGACACAACAGCTGCTTGTCCGCGCTGTCGATCTAAAGACACATCTAGAATCTCAGAATTTGGCAGCACTGCCTGCAAAGCTTTATACAAGTGTCATGACTGTGGCGATCCCTTTGATTATTTCAAGTGTATTTAAGGATTACCCTCTGTGCAGGCGGACATTTTAGTTACTTCGACTAATTTGGATTTATGTTTCTGTAAATCAAGTCGATTTTGAAGAGCTGAGCAGGAACTCAAAGCTCAGGCATTTTCGGCAGAGAAAGACTAACTGCCTGATGCAGGCTCAATCCAAAACTCACTTTTACGATAAACCGTCCCCTTGAAATGTGCAACATCAACATCATGTTGGTTCTTCACGGCGATGTGGTAGATCCCAATTTTATGGTTGAGGCTCACTTCGGTGACATGGGTTGTGAGGACATCTCCTTCGAATACGGGCTGGATGTGTGAGATGGAGGTTTCTACTGAGACCGACTTGCGGCCATGACTATTGGAAGCGAAGGCTAGCGCGCTGTCGGCGAGTGAGTAGGATATTCCGCCGTGGGCGATGGCAAAACCGTTTAGCATGTCTTTGGATACCGTCATCCTCAATTGGGAATCTCCGGGAGCATCTAGCAATCTTTCAATTCCGAGCCATTGGCTAAAGGGGTCGTTGTTGTACATCAAGTCAACTACAGCGGTGGCAAGCTCTTTCTCAGTCATGTAACAAAAATGCGAAATTCATTCGAGTGAAAGCAGGTGAATGATAAAAAGGAAGATTTGGCGAAGCCCAAATTACTCTAATTGTCTTGAAACTGAAGCTCAAACAGACGCTTGTAGCTTCCTCCTTTGGCCAGCAATTCGGTATGCGAACCACTCTCAACGATTTCACCTTTATCAAGAACAACGATTACATCGGCCTCTTGAATAGTACTGAGTCGGTGAGCAATGACGATTGATGTTCGACCCTCTGTAAGTTTATTGATAGCGCGTTGAATGAGCTCCTCTGATTCTGAATCTACAGAAGACGTAGCTTCATCAAGTACCAAGATAGATGGGTTGTATACATAAGCACGTATAAATGCCAAAAGCTGTCGTTGCCCTGCGGAAAGCATGCCTCCTCGTTCGCGAACATCGTATTCGTATTGCTTAGGCAGCAATTTAATGAAGTCGTGCGCACCCACAGCTTTTGCTGCCTCGACAACCTGTTCATTGCTGATATCAGGATCATGCAAAGTGACATTGTTGTAAATAGAATCCGAGAAGAGGAAGACATCTTGAAGCACAACGGCCACTTCCCTCCTAACCGACTCGAGCGGCATTGTCTTGATATCGACTCCGTCAAGCGTGATTTCGCCATGTTGAAACTCATAGAAACGGCTGATCAAGTTGATGATGGAAGACTTGCCTGCTCCAGTTGCTCCAACAAACGCGATGGTTTGTCCGGCCTTTACTTCCAAGTTGATGTCTTTCAGTATCCACCCTTTCTTCGACCTATCTGTAAGTTTTTCATCGTAGGCAAACCAGACATTTTTAAGGCTGATATCCCCTTGCAATTTGCCTCGATCAATATTTCCAGTATCAACGATAGAAGCTTCTGTATCGAACACTTTGAAGACGCGTTCGGCATTGACCATTCCTTCTTGGAGAGTTGTGAAACGATCGGCGAGTTGACGTATTGGCCTGTAGATCATGAACACATACAAGATAAACTCAATGAGTAAACCAAGAGTAAACTCGCCTGCCACAACTTCTTTGATTCCCAGCCACAAGAGGATAGCAACCGAAAAAGCCGATAAGAGCTCAACAACTGGGAAGAAAATAGAAAATGCCCAGACCGTTCGAATTTGTGCTTTTCTGTGCTCATTGTTGAGCCGCTCAAAGCGATCTTTTTCACGTTTCTCACGGTTGAATATTTGAACAATAGCCATACCTGTGACGTGCTCTTGGACAAAAATGTTCATTTTAGAAACTTGGTTCCTCACGTCGACAAAGGCCGATTTCATCACCTTTTGAAAAGCTTTCGTTGCCCACAGAAGGATTGGAACAGGAATAAGAACCAGGATGGCTAGAAACCAATTCAAGTAGAACATATAGAATATCACCACGACCAGTCTAAGCAAGTCACCAGTGATAGTGAGGACACCATCAGAAAAGACACGCGCAATTCCATCAATATCTGAAACGAGCCTTGTTACTAATGCTCCAACAGGAGTTTTGTCAAAATAGCGCAACTTGAACTTGACGATATGCTCATACAATTGAGATCGCATGTCGAGCGTGACAGATTGAGCTACCCAGTTGGCCATGTAAGTTTGAAAAAACTGCAAAAGAGCTTCAATAATCAATATCCCGACTACTGCGAGGAGGATCATGAGTAATCCGTGCTGATCACCAGAAGTCATTTTATCATCGATACCAATCTTGATAAGATGAGGACGGATTGGAGCAAGCAGGGCTAGAAAAACAACCACGAGCCCCGTGACCATGAAGCGGGTCTTATAAGGGCCTACTCTGGCAAGAACTCTGCGGAGAACTCCTAGGTTGAAAGTCTTTTTCTTGGTTTCGTTCAAATCGGATACTTAATGCGGCGCAAAACTACAAAAACGGATACTCAACTTTCGTTAAAAAAAGCCCGCATGCATCTGCGGATGCGCTGGCTTTGGAACGCTCTTTAGATTTGAGTATTTCTTTGAATTGATCGAGGTCAATATAACCGCGGCCAAGGTCGATCGTCGTGCCAACAATTGCGCGCACCATATTACGCAGAAAGCGGTCGGCAGTGATATCAAAACGAAGAGTATCTTTTTCCACGATCCACTGCGCGTGACGCACATCGCACAAAGTGGTTTTAATGTCGCTACCAGCTTTACAGAAGGCGGCGAAATCCTTTTCCAATATCAACAGAGCGCAAGCTTCGTTCATCAGGTCCACATTTAGGTCGAATCGAACAAAGGCTGAAAACTGCCATTTGAAAGGATCTTTGAATCGATGGATACAATAGGAGTAGCTTCTAGCGGAGGCGTCAAACCTGGTGTGTGATCCTTCGGGAACAGAGGTAGCTTTTTTCGCAGAGATGGACTTGGGAAGAATACCATTGAGCTTGAATACAAAATCCGCAAGGGACCAAGCCAATTCCTCTATATCGAAATGCAGGAAAAACTGAGAAGCATGCACCCCAGCATCGGTGCGACCGCAGCCAATGGTTTCAATAGGAGCGCGCAGGAGCATGGACAATGAGTCGTTCACAGTTTCCTGGACCGTCATGGCATTCTTTTGAATTTGCCAGCCACTGAAGTCTGTCCCATCGTATGCTATTTCCAAAAATAATCTCACGGGACAAAGATAGCTGAAGCGGAGGCTTCAACTTAGAATTTAGGTCAAGAAAAAGGCCTCTTCAGAAAACTGAAGAGGCCTTAATATTATAGTCGTTGCTTTTTATCGCACGATTACTTTCTCAGAAACAGATTTACCATTTACAATAAATTGCATGTGGTAAACACCGGCTTCAACATTCTCAAGGTTGATAATATGGTTGAGAGCGCCTACACCTTGTTGTGCAAGATTCTCGCTAACCACTAGTTTACCGACTTGGTCGAACATGTTGATTTGAATTGTAGCCGACTGCACTAGGTTGAAAGCTAGAGTCAATTGATCATCTGCAGGATTTGGATACATTTCCAAAGAAGCAAGTTCTGCAATCTCTTCTACTCCAACAATTGTAGCTATAACTTCAACACGCTCGCTCACACATTCAGTAAGTGGTGTAGAAACTGTCCAATCATAAAAGAAGTAATAATAGTTGTTCCAGTTGTCACCAGTAACGTTGGTTCCAGTAATAGATGCAAGGTCGCCAACTGCGAATGGGAAGTCCATATCAGTATCCGTGTTCGCATCTCTCCACAATTGAGGATCATCGTCCATCGAACGTAAACCATAACCTTCACCAGCAGGAACTGAAAGGTTTATTTCGACAATACTCTCGCCATCGGGAATAGTGAATATACCTGAAGATACAACACTTCCGAATTGATCAACAACTGCGATCTCTCTATCTATAACTCCATTGGCATAAACTCTCACTGACTCGATGATAATGTCTTCATTGGCATCAAAGTTCAAATAGAATCCGCTGTTAAAATGGTGCTGACCTTCATCATTGGTAGCAGGTCCACCATTTCCTTCTTCCCCACCATGATACATTACATCTTCTACCCAATAAGACGTGGTAACATCAATCCATGAAGTTGTGAATGTTGTTCCTTCTGCCAGTGGCGTTGCGGCCATTTCAGTTTCGTACCAACGCATATTTTCGCTTGTCCCTGTGAATTCCGCGTTTCCAGCAACGTCAAGCTCAACATCAGTTACTACTGGGCTGGCTGGCGTAACTAGAGTTACAACCTCAATAATTTCAGAAGAAAGAGGAGCATCACAATCACCTTGCACAGAAACAGAATAAGTTCCTGACTCAGTTACTGTAATCGCTTGAGTGTCTTCACCATTTGACCAATCCCATGACATACCGTCAGAGCCAATCAACTGAACCGAACCACCTTCACAAAATTCAAGATCTCCAGAAACTGCAACTGTAGGTGCAACTGGCTCAAAATAGCTTACAAAAATTGTGTTTGTGTAGGATGGGCAATCATTGTCGCCCCATACTACAGCATGATAAGCTCCTTGCTCACTTATGTTGATAGTACTTCCAGTATCTCCGTTAGACCAAACCCATGAAAGAGATTCATCATCAATAGAAATATCTACTGTTTCACCATCACAAAGGGCGATTGAACCTGAAGCAGAAATAGTTCCTTCCTCAGCAGTACAAGCACCTTCTACAACCTGAACGAAATCGTTCACATCAGGATTCTCCAACAATGTCATTTGTCCAGAAGGCCATTCAACAACAGCGTAGTCTATAGTCGAAGTTCCCAAACCGAAGTGACAGTTAAACGTATTTACAATACCGTAGCTCTCACCAGAACGTACTTCACGAATTTGAGATCCGAAGTCACCGTAGATAATTACTTTGGCTCCAATAGCATTGATGTTTGACTCAGTTCCTTCAAGCTGGAATGTGATCCAGTTGTTTTCGTTTCCGTCGTTCAACCACAAAGCGTCGTCGTGATCATAATCGGCACTAACGTACCCATCACCATAACTTCCATAAACGTCCATTTGTCCGTCGTGGTTCAAGTCACCAATACCGAATGAATGAAGCTCGTCGCCATCATATGGAAAAACGTCTTCCATAAGAGTAAAAGTCTGATCTCCATTGTTGTGAAGAAATCCTTCGCTTCCGCCAGCATAAATTAGGTCAACGAATCCATCATTATCAAAATCAACCATTTTCGCTTGAAGGAAAAAGTTATTGATTTCAAGTCCACTTCCAGCAGTAATGTCTGTGAAGTATCCCATTCCATCGTTTTCCAACAAAGTAAGAGTTGTACTGTGATTGGTGATTAGACAATCAAAGTCACCATCGTTGTCAATATCAGCGAAATCAGAAGTCCATGACTGCTCGTAAAGAACTAGTCCTCTATCATCAGCAACATCAGAATAATTGCTTGAACCATCATTCACCCACAAAGTGTTAATTCTTCGTGCGTCATAAGGATCGCTCACAAACTGTCGGCACTTGGCAATGAAAAGGTCGATATCACCATCGCGGTCAAAATCGGTCCAAACAGAGCCATAATTACCTGAGTTATCAGTAACAGGGGTACTTGCCATGTCTATCCATCCATTTTGAGGTACAAGGCTTCCAGACCCATTGTTTCCCCAAATACGACTTTCAGCATCATCGTGACAAGCAAAAGCATCTAGCCAACCATCGTTATCGATATCGGCGATGTTACATCCTTGCATATACAAATCTCCCTCTTCAAGATCAGAGAGGTTGTAATTCCCTTCGCTGGTGATACTCATTAGATGAACCCCGTCATACGCTCCACCACAAAACACGTCATTGTGTCCGTTGTTTTCAATATCACCAATGGCCATTCCCCATTGACTATTTCCAGAAACCATTCCGAGAACAGACTCGTTAAAGTTGCCCATGTTGTCTTGGTATACAATCTTCAACGAACTGCTACCATCCAAAATGATAATGTCGTCGTAACCATTCTGGTCCATGTCAGTGACACCAACACAGCCACCGCTGTTGTATGCGTCTGGCAATTCATTCGTAGCGTTCGTAAAAGTTTGACCGAACATCAGAGAAGGGAGAGCCGCAATGACTAATGCGTAAATTCTTTTCATTCTTGCAGATTTAAATTATTCAAGTGCACACCTCAATTTAGTGCGGGCGAAATATAGCACGAATAGTGCAATTATTGGAGCTACATTTTTATGATTATTGGAAAGGCTATTCAGGAATGAAATTGGGACAAAAATTTCCAAACATCCCCAGGAATACCAAAAGATCCGAACTGTTGGCGACACCATCCCCGTTTAAATCAGTAGCACAAGGAGAATCAGTACATCCAAAGTCGGCCAAAAAGAACAGCAGATCATTTGTGTTTACTACACCATCTCCGTTAAAATCACCGGCGCAGGAAATGACAATAGCCATAACTTCGATGCGATCGCTCTCACACTCAGAAACTGGTGTAGATACCGTCCAATCGTAGAAGAAGTAATAGTAGTTGTTCCAGTTGTTTCCGGTAACGTTAGTTCCAGTAATCGAAGCCAGGTCACCAATAGCGAATGGGAAGTCAATATCCGTATCAGGTTGTGAGTCTCTCCACAACAGGGGATCATTGTCCATAGAACGCAGACCATAACCTTGACCAGCGGGAACTGAAAAATTCAATTCTACAATGCTCTCACCATCGGGAACAAGGTATATTCCAGAGGTTACCACACTACCAAAAGAGTCAACAACCGCAAACTCTCGGTTGGAGGCACCATCGGCAAATACTTTTACCGACTCAATGATTATTTCTTCATTGGCATCGAAGAGCAAATAGAAACTACTGTTGAAGTGAATTTGGCCATCTGCATTGGTCTCAGGACCACCATTTACTTCTCCACCGCCGTGATACGTTATGTCTTCTACCCAATAAGAAGTTGTAACATCAATCCAAGGAGTCGTGAACGTTAATCCTTCTTCCAATGGTGTTTCAGCCATTTCAGTTTCGTACCAGCGCAGATTTTCACTTGTCCCTGTGAATTCTGCGCTACCTGCTCCAGCTACTTCAACATCAGAAATTACTGGATTTGCCGGAGTATTAAGGGCTACAACTTCAATTTCTAAAGAAGTGAGAGGTGATTCGCAATCGCCTTGCACTGAAACTGAATAAGTCCCTGATTCAGATACTGTAATGGCTTGTGTGTCTTCACCGTTTGACCAATCCCATGACATACCATTAGAGCTGGTCAATTGAACAGAACCACCTTCACAGAATTCTAGATCTCCAGAAACGGCAACTGTAGGTGCGATTGGCTCATAGTAGCTTACAAATATTGTGTTTGTGAAAGATGGACAACCATTCTCACCCCATACAACAGCATGGTAGGCTCCTTCTTCACTTAAGTTGATTGTGTTTCCAGTATCTCCATTAGACCAAACCCATGATAGAGTTTCATCATCAATGACGAGGTCTACTGTTTCACCGACGCATAGAGTGCTTGAGCCCGAAGTAGAAATAGTTCCTTCGTCGGCAATACAAGCACCTTCTAAAACTTGAACGAACTCGTTAACGTTTGGATTCTCCAACAATGTCATTTGTCCAGAAGGCCATTCAACTACAGCGTAGTCGATAGTCGAAGTTCCTAGGCCAAAGTGACAGTTGAAACTATTTATGATACCATAGCTTTCGCCAGAGCGTACTTCGCGAATTTGAGTTCCGAAGTCACCGTAGATAATTACTTTGGCCCCAATAGCATTGATGTTTGACGTAGTTCCTTCAAGCTGGAATGTGATCCAGTTGTTTTCGTTTCCGTCATTCAACCACAAAGCATCGTCGTGATTATAATCTGGATTAACGTAGCCTCCGCCATAACTTCCGTAAAGATCCATTTGTCCGTCATGATTCAAGTCACCTATACCGAATGAATGCAGCTGATCGCCATCATATGGAAAAACGTCGTCCATCCAAGTAAAAGTCTGATCTCCATTGTTATGAAGAAATCCTTCGCTTCCGCCGGCGTAAACAAGATCTACGAATCCATCATTGTCAAAATCGACCATCTTTGCTTGAAGGAAAAAATTATTGATTTCAAGTCCGCTTCCAGCTGTTATATCCGTGAAGTAACCCATTCCATCATTTTCCAACAAAGTAAGTGTTGTACTGTGGTTGGTTATCAAACAATCAAAGTCTCCATCGTTATCAATATCAGCGAAATCAGAAGTCCATGACTGTTCGAAGATAACTAGCCCTCTATCATCAGCAACATCAGAATAATTGTTTGATCCATCATTCACCCACAACGTGTTAATTCTTCGAGGGTCCAACGAATTAGTAACACCCTGACGACACTTAGCAATAAAGAGGTCCAAATCTCCATCTCTGTCAAAATCGGTCCAAACAGAACCATAGTTACCCGAGTTGTCAGATACTGGCGAACTCGCCATATCGATCCAACCATTTTGTGGCAAAAGGTTTCCAGAACCATCATTTCCCCAAATTCGACTTTCAGCGTCATCATGACAAGCAAAAGCATCAAGCCAACCATCGTTGTTGATATCGGCTATGTTGCATCCTTGCATAAACATGCTTCCTTCATTGAGATCTGCGAGGTTGTAGTTTCCTGCGCTGGCGATACTCATTAGGTGAACGCCATCATAAGATCCACCAGAAAACACATCATTATGTCCGCTATTGTCTACATCGCCGATAGCCATTCCCCATTGATTATTTCCAGAAATCATTCCGTACATCGACTCACTGAAGTTGCCCATGTTGTCTTGATAGACAATTTTTAAGGTATTGCTACCATCCAAAATGATCATATCGTCGTAACCGTTTTGGTCCATGTCGTTCACACCAACACAGCCACCACTGTTGTAAGAGTCTGGCAATTCGTTTGTAGCGTTCGTAAAAGTTTGACCGAACGTCAACGTAGGCAAAACCACAAAAAGTAAAGCGTAAATTCTATTCATACCTCGTAGATTTATTTGTTTCACAACGCATCTATCGCTAGTGCATAAGCAAATATACCACGAAAACGCAACTTTAGAAACCTACAATTCTATGATAATAGGATTTCCTAGAGAGCCCGTTATCCGTCGATGAACCTTTTTCGATCTCACTTCACCGACGTTATTGGACAACAAGGAAAAGCTAGTTTACAACCAGCCTTTTATGAGGAAAACCTTCAATGGAGAGGTAATATATCCCTTTGGACCAATCTGAAACAGCAATTTGACATTGGCCATCAAGCAATACGCCTTCAAGTATGCATCGCCCTGCTAGATCATGAACTTGCCACGATTGCGAAGCTAAGCCAGCGTGGACAAAAAAGATGGACGAAGAAGGATTCGGATAGATTGCAATGCCAAGCTCGGTTCTCAAAGACTTTTTGGCATCCTGCTTCGGGTCGTCATGACCGCTGCATTCGGTATTCAAGACTGGTGAGTTATCAATAAATAGAGCGGGACAGCCAAATTCAGTCGGATCCTGCAGCAAACAACTAAAATTATAAATCCACACTTGCATTTCATTGTCATTAGGAGCGCCAGGCGTTCCATTGAGTGGTGTGTAATTTGCATCGGCCCAATTGTTACTCGAAGCGGCAAAAAAGACGTTTTCACAATCATTGCACTCGCCTTGGATGAAACCTTGAACGTTCCATGCTGTTCCATTTCGAATGGTATTGTATCCTCCATTCAATTCCAATAATTCAGGATTCGCCAATTCTATGTTGATCGCATTCTGCACCAGCTTGTTGTCCCCTGCTCCATTTTCTGCATTCAAATAAGCCCTGCAACCTTGTCCAAGGAAGAGTCCGCGTTTAGAACAATGCGTGATCTCGCAGCAAGACAAGAACAATTCGCCTCCCGTTTTTGCAAGGCCTGTTCCACATCTTTGCATCAAACAGTCAGTCACAAATAAACTGACATCGGAGTTGTCTTTGACGGCAAACTGATCACCTTGTCCATGAAAGTCGAAATGACAGTTCTCTAGTGTGCTAGAGAGCGAAAGCGCGCTCGAGTTGAGTCCTTTGCAATCCTCAAAGACGCAGTCTCTAATCGAGAAACCTTGCCCTTGTACAATGACTTGACATTCATCTCCTGAGAAACTGGATTCTTCAATTTCAAGCAAGCCATTTTCCATAGCAGATAGAAGTTTGACATTCTCAAATGAACAAAAGGACATA
>JBLHIB010000086.1:0-15087 GCA_047615865.1 Gammaproteobacteria bacterium | reverse complement strand
TGCATGTTTTTAGGCTTTAGATTTGGGCTTAGTTGACTTATAACTAATCGACTAGAGCCTATGCCTCTGAGTTTTATTTTTTCAAATAAGGTAAATGCTTTACCCAGCATTTCATCGCTTATTTTTTCATACTCTTTGTTCCGATAACTCGTATTAAATAGCATAATTTTATTTTTTAATTCTAATTGTTTATTGATGCTAGATATGCTGCACCTTTCTCAAGGTGCTTTTGTTGTTTCTCCTCAGGCATTTTATCAAACATATGCACTAGCATTCCCAATCTTGGATTGGATAAAAAGAAATCACGATGGGTATGCATAAATCGCCAAAAGAGGCCATCCCAAACAGATTGCCATTCTCCTTTTTTGTAGTTGCTCATTTTCATCAGATAGTTACTACCACTGATGTATGGTTTTGTAGCCATTAATCCTCCATCTGCAAATTGACTCATTCCATAAATGTTTGTTACCATCACCCAATCGTACGAGTCAATAAAAAACTCCATAAACCACCTATAAACTTCATCGGGATCAAACTCGCACAGCATCATAAAATTACCTAGTACCATTAAACGCTCGATATGATTGCAGTACCCTGTTTTTAATACCTTTTTAATGGTTTGATCAACTGGAGGGATACCTGTAGTGCCGTCGTAAAACGAATCGGGGATCTTCTTTTTAAATTTCCAAAAATTAGTGTTTCGCTCTTCACTTCCTCTGCATTCATACATGCCGCGTATAAATTCGCGCCACCCAATGATTTGCCGCACAAAACCTTCAGTTGAGTTAATAGGTATATTATTTTCTTTAACATAAGATAGGCACGCAGTAATAATCTTTTTAGGCGAAATTAAACCTACATTAAGCATGGGTGTTAATACACTATGGTGAAGAATAGAGTTTTCTGAAATAATAGCATCCTCATAGACTCCAAATTCCATAAACCGTTGTTCAAAAAACTGGTTGAGCCAATCTTTTGTAGCTTCAAAGCTTGTTGGGTATAGAGGATATTCAGTAAGACTTCCTAAATGATCTGAAAAATGCATGGCCACATAAACTTTGGCTTCTTCGTAATAAGCATCTTTATCAGGGAATTGAATAGCAGGTGGGTGCTTTTTGACAGGGTATTTCTTCCTATTCTCTGTGTCGAAAGTCCATTTATCTCCGGTTGGTTTTCCGTTAGACTCCATTAATATATTTCGCTTTTTACGTTGCTCTATATAAAAATTCGTTTGATGGTATTTCTTTTTATCTCCCCTGAAAAAAGTAGTGAGATCTTCTTTAGAATTTAGAAATAAAGCTGAGTCATACATAGAAGTTGAAATATTATTTTCTAAACAACCTTGAGCTAATCTCTTTTGCAGCCAATTATCTACAGGATCTATATAGTTCACATGTTCAATGCCCCGGCGATTCAATTCGGGAAGCAGCAATTTAATATCCGAAATCTCTTCCGTAGATTCAATATAGGATACTTCGAGGTTTTTATTTTCCCTAAGAAAAGACGCATACCTTTTCATTGTTGCTCTATGAAAAGCTATTTTCTGCTTGTGAAAAGGATATTGTTTAAAGAATAAATATTCTTCAACTATATAAAAAGGTGCATTAATTTCAAAAAGTGGTGACTCTTCAAATAGTTGATTTGGGAATATGATGTTGACTTGCTTCATTTATTTCTTCTACATCGTTCACTGCAATAACTGACTTCACACCAATTTTTTTTCCACTTTTTACGCCATGTAAAGGGAAGTTTACAAACGGGGCATGTTTTTTGGGGAAGGTGTTCTTTTTTCATTCCTAAAACTCTGGCATTTCATTCCTCCCCAAAAATGAATAGCTAGCTATCTTCTTCAAAGAAAAGTAACTGTTTGACCCTGAGATTCTAACTCCATTTGTAGCTTCTAAATCAATATCTCCTGCTAAAAAAGCATTATTTGGAAGTATGAGGATTTCCATTTTCCCGATAAACAACACAGTGCCAATCAACTTAATACCTGCAACTGAATTGATAATTTTCAATCGAGCAATGCGATTAATCTGGTTGATGTCGCTTTTAGTGTAAATCATTATGGGTTCTTTTTACATGCGTATTTAATAGGCGCCACTTTTCTTTTTGCACCGCAGGATGTTTTTTATGTTTCCAAATTTTATCTCGGGCAATTCGAGCACTTTCTTGCAAGTCTACAATGGGAAAGGGATAATCTTCACCAATGGTAACTTCGCAAAATATTTGCTCCATTACAGTCATTTTCCAAGGCTCATGGATATGCATTTCGGGAACATTTTTTAGTTCTGGAATCCATTTTTTAATGAAAGCTCCGCTAGGGTCGTGCTCCTGTGAATTTTTTACCGGATTATATAAACGCACTGTGTTAATGCCTGTTGTACCAGCTTGCATTTGAAATTGAGGGTAATGAATACCCGGCTCATAGTCTAAAAATTGTTTGGCTAAATGATAGATGCCATCTCGCCAATCTTGGTCTAGATTAAGCGTTAAAAACGAAACTACCATTGCGCGCATTCTAAAGTTAATCCAGCCTGTTTTTTCAACCGCACGCATACAGGCATCAATCAAAGGATAACCTGTTGTGCCCATTTCCCAAGCTTTAATAAATGTTTGATTTTTCTTATGTGGCAAGAGTTCGTAGCCCTTATTGATACATGCGGTTTCGTAGCTACATTCCACTTCAAATTTCTGAATGAAATGACAATGCCAATGCAAACGGGTAAGCATGGCCGAAAAAGCCTTATTGTTTTTTGTGCCGTTAGGATGCGTGCCAATAAACTGAAAGGCTTGTTTAACACTTAAATTGCCCCAAGCTAAATAAGGAGACAATCGACTGCAAGCAGCGCGGCTTTCGGTAGGTTTTGAAATATGTCTATGATAATTAAACCCTCTTTTATTGGTAAATGAATTTAAATATCGCCAGGCATTTTGTTCTCCTGCTGGCTGGTATTGTTTAGGATATTCTTTGTATTTATTTTCTAATATTTGAGGCAATAAAAAAGAATGCTTAAGTTCATCTTGATCAGACATTGAATAGCTATTTTGAATAACTGATTCATGCATTTTAACGTGCCATTGTTTGTTCCAATCATCTCTGTTTTTGATTCCTCTTAGAATACCATCTCTTTGCGATTCTTGCCAAACTATTTGATGCCTCGTGCACAATACATGAATTTTTTTGTCCCGCTGCCATGTGATTTGAATCCCGCTTTCACGGTAGCTAAAAATGGTTTTTACATGGAAGCAGGATGATAGGTATTCAAATACATCAATAGCTTCTCCATAAAATATTTCTACACTTCTATTGAATGGACTTAGTGTCTTGTTTAATGCCAAAATAGAATGATACACAAACTGCAAATGCCTCAAGCTAGTATCTGCATGCTCAATAAGTGTAGGTTCAAATACGCAGACAATGAGATATGGAATGTCAGCTTGCTCAGCCCTTAATAATGGCTCGTGATCCTGAGAACGAATATCACGTTTTAACCACACAATATTTATACTGTCTCTTTTCAATATTTAAGCTGTTTTTTACATTTTTTCCAAAATGAGGAAAAAGACGGATAATAGCCTTGCACATCAAACAGCCAGTCTCTAGCCACTTCAATACCTTGATATTGTTGGTTTAATGGATGTTCTTTAAAGTATATTTTTTTGCAGTGATACTCAGAAATCAGTTCATCAAACTCACCGATGTAGATTTGGATGCATTCTATGTTTTCTTTGGAAAATTTACTGATAAAGTTAATCGTGTTTTGAGCTACAGGAAATTGCGAAAAATGAGAAGGTTCTAATAGTAAAACTCTATTGGCGGAAATATCTTTTCCCCAAGTTGGATCTAGGTTATAGATAGTGTAGATATACGTTGGTAGACTTGCATCAATTTCTATTGCTTTTTTTATTGGCAAAGGTGTTTTTAATGCTAGAGGTGAAGTCTCCTTTAAAATTTCTGGAATCTTTAGCGTAGTAAAAGCCTCATAGGGTACATCTAAAAAGGTGTTTCTTTGTTGTGTAAAACAGTATGTGTTAATGTTTTCTTGATTGGCTAAATATTTCTTATTCGCATTTGCTCCAGCAACCCATTGCCAGCTTAATGCATTGCTCGCCCAATCTGCATCGAGTAGGTAATAATACATCCACTGGGCAGGAGCTTTCCAATGACTCTGACCCACATTACAAGCAATGGATGCGATGTACATTCTTAAGTGATTGTGTAAATACCCTGTTGTGTAAAATTCATTAATGGCTCTGTCTATAGCCAAAATGCCGGTATTAGCTTCTACAATTGATTTTGAAATCCCCGAGTTTGATACGGGCTTTTGTGGATGTTTTAAATCCTGATTAATAGCATCTCCCTTGGAAACCCATACCTGCTGCCAGTAATCTCTCCATGCTAATTCTTGAATTAATTTTTCAATTTGATCAGGTTCATATCCTCGGTTTAAAACTTCAGAAAGAATGAATTTTGTGGAAATAATACCCCTTGATATATACGGCGACAAATAAGTGACTGAGCCATTTACATAGTTGCGTGTTGATCCATACTTAACAGGATCGATTTTATTTACACGCTCGAGAATTTCAGCATAGCCAGTTGGAAATATGGAGTTTTGATGTTCAAATAATTCCATCTAGCGCTTACTTATTTTATTTCCTGAAATCGTCCTTTGGCGAGAACATCTAAAGCGGGTAATCTCTGAACTTCTCTTATTTAAATGCTTCTGACTAACACCACTATTAACACGTTTACGCCATCGTTTAAAACTAGACTCTTTTATATTCCCCCGCATTAACTTAACGACTTCCTTCTCTGGTAAATCAAATTGAAACAAAATAGCCTCAAACGGAGTTCTGTCTTCCCAAGCCATTTCTATGATGCGGTCTAATTCCCTTTCTGTAAAATCTTTTTTATCAGTCATCTTGTTATTTCACAACTCAATTAAACTTTCCCTTCGTTTTCAATTGCGAGAATCATGTTTCTGGGAGTTATTGCGTAAAGATACATCTTGTTTAACAGATCAGGCTTATGGTTAAACAAAGATTATTGAAAATAGTAAACACCGTATTTTATGTTTAACGCATCGCACAATCTACGACTGTAAACAATCCAGGTGCTTTTGATGAGTGCATGCAAAGCGAGACTTATAAAAGTCAGCTAAATTGAATTCGTTCTAAAATGAAAAAAGCCCGATACTTTCGCATCGAGCTTTGATTTCTTTGTGACCCGGAGAGGATTCGAACCTCCAACCATCAGAGCCGAAATCTGACATTCTATCCAGTTGAACTACCGAGCCATTTTCTCATTTAGAGGTGCGAATTTAATACAAAGTCTGGGTTTTCAATGCGTACTTCCGAATGATTATTCATTTGCGCTTGTCGCTGATAAAAAAGCCAATCCCACAATTGGATTCCTTGCTTTCAATTATTTTTGTTGTGCAACACATGATTCGTGTTAATTTTGCGTTATTGACGTGTTCAAGCCAAAGCAACTCATCCAATGAGAATATATATTTTATTGTTTACACTAGTCTTCGCCAATCATTTACCAGCCCAAGTGGGAACAGGTCAGTGGCGAGATCACCTTCCTTATTCAGAAACAATTGACCTCTGTGAGGGGCCAGAGAATGTAGTTTTCTGTGCAACCAACAATGCTGTTTTTGAATACAATCAAGATGACGGGAGTATCACGCGGATCAACAAAGTGAATTATTTATCGGGCAATGGAATAACGGCCATTAACTATCATGCGTTGTCAAAAACGCTAGTTGTAGGCTATGCGAATGGCAATATTGATTTAGTTCGGAATAATCGAGGGATCAATGTTTCTGACATAGAGCGAAGCAATATTTTGGCCAATAAATCGGTCAATGAGATCTATTTTGAAGGAACGCAAGCCTTTCTAGCATGCGGGTTTGGGATTGTCGTCTTGGATCTCGATAATGTAGAGATAAGTGATACTTACATTATAGGTCCTCTGGGCTCTTATGTTCAGGTATTCGATATCGCCAATGATGGAGTAGATTGGTATGCAGCCACAAAAGATGGTTTATACACCGCGCCCGTTGGACAATTGTTCTTGTCGAATTTTGAATCATGGTCTTTAATTGACGATTTTTCTGGTTCAGATGGGTGTTTTGAAGAAATTGAGATTCAAGGGGATTATTATTTTGCCCTTAGTACTGCCGAAGAAGGAGATTCTTTGTTTGTGAAAACAGGCGATGGCGATTGGTCAACTAAAGCTGAGTTTTCGGGTGGAAATATTTTGGCACTGTATGCTAGTCCTGAGAGGTTGTTTATTAGCTATTATGGTTTTCTTCAAGGCATGGATCTGGATTTTTCGAATGGATTTAGCTGGGGAGAAATATCAGATCAGTTATGCAGAGCAAATGCAATCCTGATTGATGCAAAAGGAAGTACGGTCATCGCAAATGCTGCCGGTGGATTGATAGGTTATGATCAATTTGGCAATCAGTTTAGAGCGATGCCAGATGGACCCAGCACTGTTTCAGTTCGACGAATTGATGCGTACAACGACAATATCTGGATGGCTCCAGGAGGTGCCGATGGTGCTTGGGTAAGTGTTTGGAATGGAGTGGGTACCTATGGGCTCGTTAATGAAAAATGGCACAGTACCAATAAATACAACGGAGATGCCATGTTCGATTTAATGGATGTTACCATTGATCCAACTGATAATGAGCATGTAATATTTGGTTCTTGGTTAGTAGGTCTCGTTGAGTTGCAAAACAAAGAGTACGTGAGAATTTATGATCAGACCAATAGCTCGCTTACACAAGTGAACTACGGAGGGATTGATCGTGTTGCTGTGGGTGGTGTAGATTTTGACGACAATGGAAATCTATGGTTCACCAATTCATTTTCAAATACTCCATTGCATGTGCGCACGTCTTCGGGAGAATTCCAGGCCTATTCATTTGGGACTGATATCGGCGTGAATAACATTATCACCGAAGTTCGTGCTACTCGTCAAGGCTATATATGGGCTGTTTTACCCAATGGAAAAGGTTTGCTTGTCCTAGATCACAATGGAACGCTCACCAATACTAGCGATGATCAATACAGGATTCTGACTACAGAAGAAGGTGCGGGTGGATTGCCAATAGATGAGGTGGTATGCATTGAGGAAGACTTGGATGAAGAGATCTGGGTGGGGATGCTTCAGGGGTTGGCAGTTTTCTATTCGCCAACTAGTATTTTTGAAGGAGATGAGTTCGATGCTCAGGAAATATTAATTGAACAAGATGGCAACGTTCAAATATTGTTGGAGACGGAGACAGTGAGCTGCATCGAAATTGATGGAGCCAATAGAAAGTGGATAGGAACAGTGAATTCTGGTGTGTTCTTAATGAGCGCCGATGGAATAGAACAGATTCACCATTTCACTGCAGAGAATAGTCCGCTCCCATCGAACAATGTGTTTGACGTGGCAATCAATCACGAATCTGGAGAGGTGCTTTTCGGTACTGAAAAAGGAATTGTGGGATACAAATCGGATGCAACCAATTTTTATGAGGAGATGACCAACGTCATAGTATATCCGAACCCTGTGCGGCCGGATTACACGGGTCTAATAACCATCGATGGTCTGTCCAAAGATGCAGATGTAAAAGTGTCGGATGCTTCGGGTAATGTTGTTTATCAAACGCTGGCTAGCGGCGGCAGAGCCACATGGCCAGGAACTGATTTCTCTGGGAACCGTGTAAGCTCCGGAATGTATTTTGTCTACATCTCAACCCAAGATGGAAGTTCACGAAGCGTTGCGAAAGTTGCGTTCATCAATTGATTCTCTTTGCGCTTCTATAAAGTGAAGCGATCAAACCATAGTTTACGACATTAAAAAGCCCTCCCCAGTCGATGCATCGACTGGGGAGGGCTTTTTTTATCCTAGATCGATTTCTCTATGGGCATACGTTGCCAAATACAGAAAGGAAGATCAATATATCGGGAGTAGATGTGGTTCCGTCTAAATTCATATCGCCAATACATGTGCCATTGCAACCGAAGTTACCCAAAAGTATAAGTAAGTCTTCGACGTCAACTATTCCATTTAAATCGAAGTCACCTGTGCAAGACAAACAAGAAGTATATTCACATGATCCATCGTCACATGCAGCTGTAGAATCGTAGTTGCAAGCTGTTGAATCATTGCAACCGCCGAGTATACAAGATCCGTTGTCGCATCCTGCTGCAGAGTCATAGTTGCAAGCTGAGCTATCCTCACACCCTGGGAAATTACAAGAGCCATTGTCGCATCCTGCCGCAGCAACGTAGTTGCAAGCATTGCTATCTGTACATCCTGGATAAATACATACACCTGCACATCCAGCTATTGGATTCCAGTTGCAAGCAGCATTGTCCATACATCCTGGTAAGGTACATGATCCATCGTCGGTAGACGCTGCAGAGTCGTAGTTGCAAGCATTTGTGTCAGTACATCCCAAGCCTCCTGGTGCACTTATGCAGAAAGCATGTGTTGTGCCAGAACCATAGTTTGATCCAGCCATCTGGAATAAGACTGTTCCAAATGAGTCGGTCATATTATAATCACCATCTATAGAGCAGCCTGAGGCGATACCCGCAAGGCCATCACCAAAATCGTCGTTAATATTAAATGTGTAACAACCGTAATCCAGGCATTGACTCCAAGTATTGCTTATTTGATTGCCATATGTGTTACTAGCAACAGATGCCACAATGACGCCACCGGCATCCAGGATTTCCCAGCTTACCTCGCCGCCCCAGCAATCTGTAAGAATTGTAAGAGTTACATCGATGCAAGGATAGATACATGATCCATCGTCAAAAGTCGCTAGAGAGTTGTAATTGATCGCAATTGCATCGACACATCCTGGGATTTCCGCAGCACAATCTATAGTGGTAATAGAACTTGTGGTCGACGTTCCGTCTGTAGTCGTATAATAAATATCGTACGAGGTGTTCGAGTCCAGACCCGTGATTGCATATGTATTACTATTATCCAAGCTATATCCGGCAGCTAAGAGATCAATGCAAACCAATCCAGAAGGAATCGAGTTGTAACAGATCGTCTGAACCTCACAGAAATTCTCGCTCATTTGAACGTCAACAGTAATCTCGGCCATAACCGAACCTGAACCGCCGTCATAATAACAATCGGTAGAAAGATTCAAAGATACTGGGTTACAAGCTGGAAGAGGTCCGCAGTCAAGCAAAGCGAGATCGATTGAATTTCGGACATTCAATCGTCCGCCTGTGACACATTCGCCGACTAAGTTAGCTACTGGATCAACACCGTTTAACAAGTATCCACGAACTTGACTCGCTGCCAACAACGGGTTCGTCAGAGACAAAGCTGCGAGGTCTGTGCAAGGAGCTGAATAAATCATGGCAATCGCTCCAGCTACACAAGGCGATGCGAATGAAGTACCACTAGTACTTGAATAAGCAGAAGTTCCTGAAGGAAGGTATACACTTTCGCCAGGGGCACCTAAATCAATAGTCGTAGCACCATAAGCTGAGAATGTGCGCACGTCGCTGCTATTTGTTGCGGTGACCGAGATCATGTAATCTGAACCACAAGCTGTAGGTAAATCACCTACTACATCAATATTGACATTGCTGTTAGATGTAGCACCACAATTGAGGATGCCCACAGCTCCCAAATCATCATAGTAAGCGCACCAAAGTGGGTAGTTGGCTGGATTTCCATTGTCGATTCCCCAAGAAGCATTGGTAGCCACAACAAATGCACCATTGGCGCCATTCGAAGTATTGTACAGATTCCTCATGGTATAAGGATACTCATATGCTGCTATTACGCCAGCTTCAGTAAGTCCACCCATGTCAACTTGCATGATTTTAACGTCCCAGTTGACGCCGCTACCACCATTGTTGTTATTTCCCTTGGCTCCAATCATTCCAGAGACAGCAGTTCCATGACCACCGGCCGCAATGTTGTCGTTCAATGAAGTTGTATTCCATCCGTTGATGTCATCGATATATCCATTCCCGTCGTCGTCAATTCCGTTGCCGTCAATTTCACCACCATTGGTCCAGTGGTTGGCAATCAAATCTGTATGGTTGTAATTGGCACCGCCACCTTCAAGAACACAAACAACAATTTCGTCGCCGTTAGAAGTCGTTCCTCCAGTAGTAATATCCCACGCCAAGTCTGAGTCAATATCATTGTCTGTTCCATCAACATGATGCCATTGAGTTCCAATGCTTGGGTCATTTGGCAATGTTGCGCGCTCTTCAATGATATGATTGAACTGAGCTGCAAATACGTTGGGATTGCTCTGGATTTTGTCAAGCAAGGCTTCTTGATCGAAATGTTCGAAATCCATGTGCAGCAAGTAGATGTTCGAAAGTCTACTAATTTGCTTTTCAACTTTAAGTCCAGTTTTAACTCCACGAATTTCACCGTAAGTTGATACCAAGTCAGCTGCCGAAAAGCCAGCCTTCATTTTAACTATTATATCACCCTCTATATAAGCTGTCTCTTGGGCTGTCAAGTTAAAGCTGCAGCACAAGGCCAGGAAAAAAACGAATAAAGGGTGTTTCATTTGGTTAAAGTTTCACAGGGTTTTTATCAGCAAGACAATAAAATTACGGAAAGCATTCGTCAAATCGATGGTAATTATCAGTGAATGAGCTTATTTGTGCGATTAATATCATGACGAAGGTTCGAGAAGTTGTGCTAACTTGCGCCGCCCTAACGAACGGACAATGCCTCATTTTCCATTTAGTATTTCTTCTAAGTTACCTCGAGTAGGTACTACCATATTTACTACGATGTCAAAGCTCGCTCATGAGCATGACGCAGTAAATTTGTCACAAGGATTTCCTGATTTCAATGTTGATCAGAAGCTCATTGATCTAGCTTCTCATTACATGAATCTTGGTTATAACCAGTATGCGCCTATGGCTGGAGTATTGCCTTTGCGGCAATCTTTATCGACCAAAATGGAGTTGCTTTATGGAACTACCTACGATCCCAACGAAGAAATAACCGTTACGTCGGGAGCAACAGAAGCTATCTACACCGCCATCACTGCCCTTGTCAAGGAAGGAGATGAGGTTCTGATTTTTACTCCCGCTTACGATTGCTACGCACCCGCCGTTGAGTTAAGTGGTGGAACTTGTGTTTTTAGTCCGCTTAATCCAGATGACTATTCGGTTGATTGGGAGAATGTCTTCAAGTCGATCAATAGGAAAACTCGCTTGGTGATCATCAATACACCGCACAATCCAACTGGCGCGGTGTGGTCAAAGCGGGATATGGAGAAACTGGGGACTTTGCTTGAGGATACACAGGCAATTGTCTTGAGCGACGAAGTATACGAACACATTATTTTCGATGACAATATTCATTGGAGTTGTGCAGCTATTCCTTCTCTTATAAATCGTTCCTTGATTGTTTCCTCTTTTGGCAAGACTTTTCATGCAACAGGGTGGAAAATGGGCTATATCGCTGGACCGGCTGAGTTGATGAAGGAGTTCAGAAAAGTTCATCAGTTCAACGTGTTTAGTAGCATGACTCCTGTTCAGTATGCGTTGGCCGACTATCTACAGGATCCGGCAAATTACTCGACCTTGGGCAAGTTCTATCAGCAAAAACGTGATTTATTCCTGTCTCTTATTAAAGGAAGTAGATTCACTTATAAGCCCTCGGGAGGTACTTATTTCCAATTGCTGAATTACTCAGAAATCGATACTGCAAACGACGTGGAAGTTGCTGCACGATGGACCAAAGAGCATAAGATCGCCTCTATCCCGGTTTCTGTCTTCTACCACAATCCTCAAGATAACTGTGTCCTAAGATTTTGCTTTGCTAAAGGTGAAGAAACCCTTGTGAAGGCTGCCCAGATTTTGACCAAGCTCTAATTCTTAGTTTTTGCCGAACTTTGTTGCGATTGATTTCTATGAATTGGATACAAAAGCATGTAGAATTTGGGTTGCTCATTCTTGTAATGACTCTGGCCACAGTTCTGCGCTTTTGGAATTGTTTTGAGATCCCTTTCACTTATGACGAATACTCTTCTTTCTTTCGAGCAAGCCAAGAGTCATTTTCCCAAGTTCTTGAAATTGGTATTCTCACAGATGCCCACCCAGCTTTCCTCCACTCCTTTCTTTATGTGTGGTTGCAATTAGTAGGCGATTCAATTCTACTGATCAAGCTCCCTTTCATTCTAACTAGCATAGCTGCCGTTTGGCTTGTTTATGTTTTAGGAAAACGATGGTTTGGCGCAAACGCCGGTCTGCTCGCAGCAGCGCTTCTAGCATTTGCCGAATTCCCACTTATGTATAGCCAAATCGCACGTCCATATAGCATCGGCTTGTTTGCCGCTATGGGAATGCTTTGGCAATGGGATAATTTCATTCAAAATCCTACCAAGAAATCTGCATTTTGGTTGGCCATTGTTTTTGCCGCTGGAGCATATGTGCACCATTTCATTGCCTTGCATGGGCTTATACTCCTTATTCTTGCGTTCTTCTTCCTCAAACAAAAAACTCGAAAAAATCTAGTCCTAGTTGGAGCAGTTGGATTGATACTCTATCTGCCTCAATTGATGATCACTTTGGAGCAACTAAAATTCAAAGGTATTGGGACGATTCTGCCTCCAGTGAAATTGAGTTTTGTGGGACACCACCTCGCTTATTTGGCCAATTTCGATTGGTTGTTAGGTGCATTGATGCTTTTCTTCCTGGGGATGTGTTTGGCAAATTGGAACAAAAACCGCGCATCACATCGGTGGGCCTTATTGTTTATTTGGCTGCTCCCTTTAATCACAGGATTGCTCTATTCTTTCCAGGTTGCCCCTATCATTCAAGATCGTGTTTTGATCTTTGCTTTGCCAGCGCTCTATATGTTGATTTCATCGGGCATGCAAAGAATCAATGTGAAAATTGGACAGGGATTGGTCGTTTTAACTTGCGCTGTGGGTACCTTCTCGACTGTTGCAACACGTGATTATTACTCCTTGTTCTACACAGATGATTTCTCAAATGTAGCCAGCCTTGCCTTTAATTCAAGTTCGACTTTAACTACAAAGCTGCTTGCGTACCATCCCCCAATTCTTGACTTCCAGGCAAAAAAGCAAGGGTTCAATCCCCAAGAAGTGCTGAATCCAGATAGCTCATGGACGATGCAAGATTTTCGAAAGACATTATTCGCCGATACCGGGGCTGAGTTCATGTATGGGTGGACGACACAATATTATTTACCGCCATTCGAAACATTGGCACTGCTTCGAGAGCGTTTCGTGAGCCTAAAAACTCGAAAGTCTTTCAATCATGGTGATTTTCAACATTGGTCCAATGAAGGAGAGCGATATAAACCTTCTTTTTCAAGTGTTTTGTCTCTTGAATCCATGAAGGGTGGGTGGTTTTTCTCTCAGGACAAGATCGTTTCTGACTCTTTAGGAACTCACCTCGGAATGCCGATTTCAGACGAGTGGGGCTTGAAGTATTCGCAGCCTTTGGATGCATTGACGAGCAGTAGAAACGCGGTTTTTTTCGCGAGCGTTGAGCTTATGTCTGTGTGTAAGGAGTCGCTTTTAGTGATGGAAATAGTTGGCCCTCGGGGGCAAATATTCTGGCGTGGCAAGAAGATCAGTGATTTCCTAACTGGAAACGAAAAGGGGTGGGTGCACGTCGCAACACCTTTGTCGGAGATTGCACATTTGCCAGAAGGCTCGATAATGAACACCTTTGTATGGAATAAGGGTGCATGTGACATCCAAATATTCGATGCAGAAGTGTGGGTAGATGAGGGGTTGCAATCGATGTATTCACTTGATTACCCCTTTTAATATAGTGGAGTTGTAAAATCTCCGATTGAATCATGACTAAATTAGCTTCCATACTCGGTTATTTCCCTTTTACAGTCAACGTTTTCGGACGTAAACGCAACTTGATTGTGAGCCTGGGAGATGCACTGTACAAACCCAAAGCACTAAAGGACGTATACTGCCATGGCCGAGTGGTAGATCTCAGCGATAGTGAGCATTTCAAGATTTTGGCCTACGCGACCGAGAATTTTATTCGGGATTTTGAATTGTCTGATTTAGGTAAATTCATGCAACAGCAGGTCGAAATGGGTGATGTTTTCGTAGATATCGGAGCCAATTTAGGAGGTTACTCGCTCATGGCAAATGAACTGGGCTGCGAGGTGTATTGCTTTGAACCCGTTCCGGAATTGGTAAATGTCCTCAAGCGGAATGAACACGTTTTCGGGAAGGTGTCAGACATCGCAGTTTCTGATGAGAAAGGGTCTATGGAATTCTTTATTTCAGATGAGAACGTTGGGGGAAGTAGCTTGGTGGAAAGTGAATCGGGCTGGGAAAATTCGGGCTATTCGAAGTCGATAACTGTCAATACGAACACTTTTGATCAATTGAGTGCTGAAGGTCATTTGCCCGCAGGGCCTATCAAACTCATTAAAATTGATGTGGAAGGCAACGAGCAAAAAGTAGTAGATGGTATGAAGGATAGCCTCCAGTCGGGCAGAATTTCAGCAATTTGGTGCGAAGTGAGAGGGGATGATTCCGATCGAAATCCAGGAACTTATCGAACAGTTACGGCATCCATTAAGAATGCAGGGTATAATGTTTACAAGTGGCAGGAGGGAGTGCTCCAGCCCTTTGATGTAAAAAGCGATCTTGCGCCACAGTATTTTGACCTATTGTATTTGCGAAATGAAGAATGACCTAACGATTACCACGATTCAAAGTTCACTGGTTTGGGAGAACCCTGATCAGAACAGAGAGAACTTTGCAGAAATGATCCGCTCTATAGATCGTCCAACGAATATTATAGTTCTGCCGGAGATGTTTTCTACAGGTTTTAGCATGGATCCATCTGAACATGCGGAAAAAGCGACAAAAGCCGGTGGACCCACGTCGAAGTGGATGGCTGAAATGGCTGCCGAAAAAAATGCTGTCGTTACAGGAAGCGTTGCCGTTCAAATTGGAAAAAAATTCTACAATAGAATGTATTGGGTGCAGCCTAGCGGCGAAATGACTCACTACGATAAAAGACACTTGTTCTCGCTCGCCCAAGAGAATGAGCATTATG
>JBLHIB010000085.1:0-15338 GCA_047615865.1 Gammaproteobacteria bacterium | reverse complement strand
TAATAAAGCTCAATAAGTTAGCAATAAGAATCTCATGAACATTACCGAAGCATCAAAATATTTCGAAGTCCAAGCTGAATCGGCGAAGTGGAAACATCAGAAGAAATTCTACACCAAGTTTAGTAAGGTGTTATCGGATCTTTTGACTAAAAACTTGGATGCCGATAAACTTGGGCAAATCGAACGTGAGATCGCGAAAATGAAACTTGATCCGCTCAAGCCGCAGCGGAATTACCAGTATTCAAGGAAATACAATTATTTCACGAAGTATTTGTTAGATAAACTCGATCTGGTCCCGGTGAGATATTATCAGGAAACGTACCTGGCACTTGGTATGGTTTTCGGCTTGGTTGCAGGTATGGTGGTTAGCTATTCTTTGAGTTTTGGGTCGAATTTTAACTCAGAGTTTATTTTAGGGATGCCTTTTGGAATGATCGGGGGAATGCTTTTGGGAAGGCGCAAAGACAAAGCTGCAGAAGAGTCTGGACAAGTTCTAGGTGCTGGATAAATTAGGGTCAAATTTATTGGAAGGCACTTACCGTTGGATAATTCAATATCAAAAGTAAAATCGGCTTTCGTCTGTTAATAGGCAGTTCAAGACCTCAAGGGCTATCGTTTGGTAAATGCAGTTGGTTTTCAACCAAAATGCTCATATCCTTGTCGTAGCAAACCACTCCTTGACCATTGCCAAGATGAAAAAACTAGCACTCCAAACCCTAATCCTTGTTCCTCTATTCATGTTCTCATTATGCTTCACAGCACAAGTCAATATCGATTCTCTTGAGACTGTTTGGAACAACCACGAAGAAGCAGATTCAAGCCGATTAAAAGCTGTGCGCGGAGTAGTGCAATATGGCTATCTCTTTTCACGACCCGATACGGCTTTTGACATCGCACAAGCCATGTATGAATTGGCAGATAGCACAGACTATCAACAATGGAAGGAGGCAGCGCGTAATTACCAAGGAATTTCTTTGGCGACTCAAGGGAATCATCAATCCGCGATTAAATACTTCGGCTATTGTCTTGACTTGAATGAAAAATCTGGAAATCAACAACAAATTGCTGGTTCGCTTAATAATATTGGTCTGCTCTACAGTGAAATCGATGAGATCGACCATGCGATTGAATACCTGGACCGGGCCATGGAGATCTACGAAGAAACCGACGATACGAGCGGACATGCGCTATTATCAGGTAACATATCCATGTTGCTTATCGAACGCGGAAATTTCAATAACCGAGCTTTAGAGCTCGGTCTTACATCACTGGAATTGTTTCAGGTAACGAATGATACCAAAGGGGTTGGCAATGCATATAGCTCTTTGGGATTAATTTATAGGTCCAAAGGTGACCAAGAGAAAAAGGATGGACTCACAGACCAGGCGCGGCTCAGCTATCAAACAGCTTTAGAATATTATGAAGAAGCTCTTCCGATTCGAGAGGAAATGCTAGACAAAGATGGAATAGCTGTAACACTCCAAGGAATGGCTGAGGTCCTCATGGAATTTGGCAAAGAAAGAAAGGCGATTGCTTTGTTGGAGCGTTCTCTGGCCTTGGCTGAAGAGGTCAATTCTCTTACTGCAATTCGTGATGCAACCGAAAAGCTAACGAAGATTTATAAAGCGAAAAACTTATATAAAAAGGCGTTTATCAAGTATGAGTATTTCAACGCGATAAATGACACCATATTAAGCGAGGAGAATAAGCGAGGAGTGATTAGACAAGAGTTCGATCATGCCTACCAAGAACAGATGTTGGCCGATAGCCTAGTACAGGTTGAAAAATCATTCCAGGTTGCGCTCGCTCATCAGAATGAAATCAAGGAGAAGGACAATGCTCGTAATATCTTCCTTGGCCTCGGAATCATAGCCATACTTATTGCTTTTGGTTTGTGGAGTAGGAACAGGTACATGAAAAGGGTCAACGATAAACTTGCTGTTGCCAAGCAAAGAGCCGAGCAAAGTGAAAAGCATAAAGAGCAGTTCTTGGCCAATATGAGTCATGAAATCCGCACTCCAATGCACGCCATATCAGGCATGCTGCAAATTATTAAACGTAACGAACACCCCGTTTCGCAAGATGTATACTTGGACGCCATCTCGAAGAGCTCTGAAAAATTGGTAGTTATTCTGAATGATGTATTGGACTTATCCAAGATTGAGGCAGGAATGCTCACAATCGAATCCGCTCCAATGAAACCGCAATTGGTCGTTGAGAATGTTAGTCAGATACTGCATTTTAAAGCTTTGGAGAAAGGACTTGTTCTCACCTCCGACATCAAAGTGGATGTCCCAGAATTGGTGATGGGCGACTCAGCACGATTGAATCAGATTCTACTGAACTTGGTCGGAAATGCCATTAAATTCACCGAAAAAGGCAACATCAATATTTCCTTGAGCCGCACAGGAGGTAGTCTGAAGTTCTGTATTAAGGATACGGGTATTGGAATTCCTGAAGACAAACTGAGTAGTGTTTTTGCGGCATTTGAACAAGCATCAAAAACAACTACAAGAAAGCACGGAGGAACGGGACTTGGATTGAATATCTCACAGCAATTGGTAAAGATGCAGGATGGAAAAATCTGGGTAGAGAGTGAAGTAGGCGTAGGCAGTAAATTCTACTTCGAATTGCCGCTAATCAAAGTGTCTATCAATGCAACTTCTGATGATGAATTGATTACTGAAGATAGGCTCAAGACCATGGCCAAGTCGCTCAAAGGCATGCGCATCCTGCTGGCCGAGGACAATGACTTCAACCAAATAATTGCCTCAGATGATCTCAATTTTCATATAGAAGACCTCCACTTAGATATAGTCGAAAACGGGGCCCAAGCGCTGTCAAAAGCAAAAACGGGTCAATACGACGTAATCCTGATGGACGTCCAAATGCCAGAAATGGATGGCTTCGATGCCACAAGAGAAATCCGAGTGTTTGAGACCGCCGAAAATAAGCCCAATATAAGTATCGTCGCCATGACTGTGAGTCTGCTCGAGTCCGAAATCGACAACTGCTACAAAGCCGGCATGGACGACTGCATACCAAAGCCATACACCCCGGAGCAATTGATAAGTGTATTGTACAGTGCGTCTCAAAAGCACAAGGCTTAACTCGTTTCTCATAATAAGACTCAGCGACAAGCGCAAACGATCAAGGGCACTAGTTATTCGAGATTTGTTGTGGCTCGGTAAAGTCTGCCCACCTGCGGTTGAACAGGAACCACATCTCGACGACGCGATTTACCTTCTACCGCCAAAGGAAACGCAACAACCATCGCTTTGCTCGATGACCGAGTTGTACAAGGAATCGTTCTGCCTTCGCCCAACCAACGAAGAAACTGGACTAGGTAAACTGACCAAAGGTGGTCGAGCAAATAAACTAGTCTAAAGTTTACATTTCTGAGTGCAATTGAGTTTCGTCGTCGATACCTGTTTCCTCTGCGAAAAGGACCGGCCATTGAATGACTTACGTGTTGACTCGAATCATCGTAACGTTAAGCGGAAGCAGCTGTCTGAGGCCAGCTATCGGCAAGAACGAAGTGAAAGCCGTAAATAGCGTTTCCGAGTTTTGCTTCCTTAGAGAAGATGATGCGTGAAGTCAACTAGTAAATCATTCACAAGCCTTGATTTTTGGTTACTTTTGATCAAGCAAAAGTGACGGAAAGTGAAAAGATGGAATAGATTTAAATCCACTTAGAGTTTTCAGTCTGAAAATCTAGAGCCAAAGTCACTTTTCAAAGTGCAATTGCACAAGCCAAAGTGCAAAGACTGCTATCTTAGCCAAAAAAACCTCAAGTGACTAACAACGACATCCTCCGCCGCATCAGATACACCTTCGATTACAACGACGACCAAATGATCGCCCTATTCGCTCAAGCCGATCACGTTGTCAACCGATCCGAAGTGAGCAACTGGCTCAAACAAGAGCTGGAATCTACCCACGTGGAGATGAAGGATGTTGAACTCGCGACTTTCCTGAACGGACTCATCAACGACAAAAGAGGCAAGAGGGAAGGGGAGCAGCCTAAGGCAGAAGAAGAACTCAACAACAACATCATCTTCCGAAAGCTCAAAATCGCCTTGAATATGAAGGACACTGATATTCTCGAAACGCTGGAATCAGTGGATCGTCAAATCAGTAAACACGAGCTCAGTGCCTTTTTTCGCAAACCGACACAAGATCAATACCGACCTTGTCAAAATCAAATTCTACGTAATTTCCTTATGGGGCTGCAACAGAAACACCGAGGTAAAGTGGAGAAAGAGGAGCCGAAAATCATCAAATGACTCTGAAAACGCATTTTGAATAGATGACAGAGAACATTCGCTCGGGCAACTCTATCCCAATATCCATGCGGTTTTAATTTCAAAAAGGAAGCCCACGAATCTACGAACACTATTTCTCAGGAACCGATCGTCAAGCAGGATTGGAAATAGACGAGATATAAAGTGCTTCAGGTTGCCTCCAAGACGTCTGAAGTATTTACAAATTGGTTGTTACTTCGTGCACAAGCATCGCAATTGATCGCTACGAAACTGGACTGCGGCTATACCTTTTTGAGATGGGAAGACTTGATCAATAAGAAGGCTGCAACCTTCATGGCAGCGCCTGTAAACGGCGACCAAGGAATATATGAGGACAGTCAATCAGGACTTACAATAGCCGTTTTCGCGGATAATTGCGACCAATGAGTAATTGAGAACAACTTGTATAAGCTGGTGAAGGAGTTAGTGTATGCTTGTTATACCTATAATTTCCATGGAGATTGACACCCAAAGATAAATGCCATGTGAAGAGCTCGATTTAATGGTTGTAACATGCTCTCCCAACCGACGATTCCTAAAGATAACCCACATGTCATTCGGCGCTCCAACCATAAACGAAACCTCGTACAATGGCAAACTCCCCTGCGTCCATGGGATCTAATCTGATCAAGTCGCACGACAATCACAATCCACTCACCCCCCCCCCAAGAATTGGAGTGACCCAAAGCAATACTCAGTTATGTTTCTCAACAACAAGACTCATCCATTTGAATTGGCGGACAAGCAACAGTTCCAAAACTGCAATAAACACAACAATCGTTGTCTCTTGGCTTTAGTATTTTCTTGCAACCTTCACACTCGTAAAAATATTGGCAGGCATCTGTTGGCATTATTTCGTCTTTTTTATGCCCACATTCTGGGCAAGTAATAGTCGACTGGAGTATTGCCCCTTTGTTCATCCCTCGCTTTTTTCTTCGATTGTACTGGTACACCCCAAATCCGAGCAGTCCGACTCCAACAACGATAAAAAGGCCACTGAATTTTTCAATCCCATTGCTGATTGCAACTAGTGCACTTCCTCCGCCAATTGCAATAACTAAAGCCGGTAGCCAACAACAACTGGTCGCGATAATGAATGCTACTGAACTTCCAATTATTGACTTCTTATAGTTCATTCCTAGTTTTTATAATTTGACCGGTATGCCAGCTGGAAATGCGCCTTTGAAAGATATGATTATTCTATTAAAACATCCGCCCCAACCTGCGATTCCGAAAGATAACCCACATTACAACAGGCGCTCCCACCATACAAGTAACGGCGTTAAGTGGCAACCCGCCCTGAGTCCATGGCATCCGACTTATCAAGTCGCACAATAAACCCAACCCGCCCCCAAGAATAGGAGTAACCCAAAGCAGTACTTTGTGATTTGAAGTCTTGAACATGCCACGAGCTAGATGCGGCACGGCCAGACCGAGAAATGCAATCGGTCCGCAAAAGGCGGTGATTGTTCCTGTAAGTAGTCCAGTTGAAAGTAAAGTCAATAACCTTACGCGCTTTACCGGAACACCTATCGACGCAGCTTGGTCGTCGCCTAGGAGAATGACGTTTAAGTGTCGAGCGACTGGAATAAGCAAGGCGAAGCCACCCAATACACCTACCGTCAAAATTGTGAGTTGACTGCCCAACAAATCAGCAAATGAGCCCATGCCCCAGAGGACGAAGGTTCTCAGCGCCTCTTTGCCGCTGCCAAATTGCAAGACACTCACCAAGGCCGAAACAACATAACCTGTCATCATACCAAAAATGAGTAAGGATACAGGATCTGATAACCGTTTGGCAACGAGCATGATCATGAAAAGCAGGAACATAGAACCCGCGAAGGCTGCAACCGCAATCGCAAGCGGACCAGAAATACCAACTGTAGCTTGAAAGCTAGCCATGCCTCCTGAGAAGAGTACCAGGAAAGCCACGGCAAGCGAGGCTCCTGAAGTGATTCCCAATACCGACGGACCAGCCAATGGATTGCGAAAATACGTTTGCATGAGCAGACCGCTCAAAGCCAAGCCAGAGCCAGCAAGAAAAGCAGTCAAAGCCCTAGGAACACGTGAGGCCCAGATAACTGAATTCCAAGTAGGTCTTTCTCCTTCGCTGCCAAAAAGTATGGACAACACATCACCAAGAGGAATCTGTACACGCCCTAGAGCAATTTCCAAAAACGCCACAACAAGGCAGGCGGCCAATAGCAATATGATGGTTCCTTTTTTCAAATTATTTGTTCACTTGTTGAAAATAATGAAAAGTATAGTCGGGCAGGAGCTTGGGGTGGAGTATCGCAATCAAATCGGCGAGGATAGCCTGGGGCTCTACTATGGCATCCCCAAAGTAATCAGTCTCTGAAGCGTTGCAATACATGACCTGACCTGATTTAAAGGCATTCAACTCGGCGTAGCGAGGGTCGTTGGCACGAATGGACTCCAAGGTGAGTTCGCCTTCCTCAAAGACTACTTTTCCCCAATAGTCAACGTCGTAGGCAAGATCGAAGAGTTCCTCAAACTGCAATTCGACGTTTCCTGTTTGGATGTAATCCTCAAATAAGTATGTACCTCCTGCATCTCGTATGAACTGACCGATAAAACTGTTGCCAGGAGGGGCAAACCATTGTCCATTGCTATGACTTCCCGTAAATATCGACGGCCTAGCATCAGGGGGAATGTCTTGGACCATTTGCGTAAGCTGAATATATTCCTGCTCAATGCGATCAAACTCCTCCAAAGACTCATTAAAATGCCCTGTCAATGCGCCAATTACCTTGATCCACTCCGCTCGTCCCAAAGGGTGCTCTTCGAGGTATTCAGATACCGGAATACAGGGAATCCCATTGTTCTCATAAAGTGTGTAGTCAGTCTGACCGTATGGATAAACCAAGAAAAGCTCAGGGTTGAGGTCGAGCAATAACTCAAATTCAATTTCTTCCGAACCGCTCAATGTCACGATTTCTCCAGTCTCGATAAGCGCTACAGCATTAGTATTTCGCACATATTCGGCAAAGGCGGTTCCTTGCACAGTCTCAATCGCGCCTACTATATCAATCATCGCAATATGTGTCGTACTCAAACAGGCCAATTCCGACACCGGTTGTGCAAAATAGGTATCAGCTGCTTGTGCTTCACTGCTATCGGTGCTTACAACTAAAGTTCTCAAGGTCTCGCGCTGCTCAGTTTCTAGATTCAATAGGCGGATTTCAAGTCCTCCCGAAGCAAGTCTGCTTATCTCAAATCCCTTGGCATAACCATTGGCTATGACACTTTTTTCCTCAGTTGTATCTGATACAGTTTCTTCTTTGCAAGAGTAAAGAAGAGTGATGCAAATAAGGATTGGAAGGATTCGTTTCATGCCGACAAAGAAACGAATTGAGAGGTTGCGCTCAAAGCAAAGGATGTTCTCATTCGATCAAGGCTTCGGATGATTGAATACATTAACAATTGTTTGTGATCTACCCCTTGTTCTGATGTGGTGAGGTAAGTACCTTTACAGATTGTGCTTAAGCCTATGATCAGACTAGAAAACATCCACAAATCGTACAAAACTGGCAAGAACAATTTGCATGTTTTGAAGGGTATCGATATGCATATCAAGAAAGGTGAGATGGTCTCTATTATGGGCTCTTCGGGCTCTGGGAAGTCTACGCTCTTGAATATCTTGGGCATGCTTGATAACTACGATGAAGGCGAATATCACCTTCAAGATACCCTCATAAAGAACCTGTCAGAAACGAAAGCCGCGCAATACCGCAGTCAGTTTTTAGGATTTATTTTCCAGTCTTTCAACTTGATCAATTTCAAGACGGCTGCTGAAAATGTAGCTCTTCCGCTATACTACCAAAAGGTTCCTCGAAAAAAGCGGGTTGAACTAGCTCATGAATATTTAGATAAAGTTGGCCTTCTCGAATGGGCGGAACATACACCCAATGAATTGAGTGGTGGCCAGAAACAACGCGTTGCCATTGCACGTGCCTTGATTGCCAATCCCCGAGTAATTCTCGCCGATGAGCCCACGGGAGCTTTGGATTCTACAACTTCTGACGAGGTGATGCAAGTGCTCAGAAAGGTAAATCAAGAAGGCATGACGGTTGTGATCGTTACACATGAGAACGACATTGCCGATAAGACCGACAGACTTATCCGTTTGAAAGATGGTATGATCATCGGTAAGGAATTAACTTCTTCTAACCTGTAGCGATGTTTGACAGGGATAAATGGATAGAAATTCTAACGACTATGGTGCACAACCCTTTGCGCACCATTCTCACGTCCATATCCGTCATTGTAGGAATTTTTATTTTGGTCATTCTCCTTGGTCTTGGTCAAGGTTTGCAAAATGGTGCCTTCGAGTCCATGCAAGATGATGCTGCAAATTCAATTTGGATCAATCGCAGTCGAACTACTTTACCATACCAAGGCTACCAGAGTAACAGAAATATCCGTTACCACAACGATGATCATGAAGAGGTAGTGGCTTCAGATAATAAGATTACAACCTCTTCATCCCGACTCCAATTTTGGGGTACACAAATTAAGTGGGGAAAGGAAGCTGCCAACTTCACCGTTCGAAGTGTACATCCGGGTCATCAAGAAGTGGAGCGAACAGTTCTTTCATCAGGACGTTACATCAATCACCGTGATGTAGAAGAGGCCAGAAAAGTTGCCGTGATCGGACAAACCATCATTGAAGATCTATTCGGTAAGATTGATCCTTTGGGTGAGTTGATCGAGGTAATGGGTGTGAAGTTCAAGGTGGTAGGGACTTTTAATGACCCGAATAGTCGGTGGGAAAATCGAATTTTATATACCCCAATTACAACTGGTCAAAAGCTGTTCAACGGAGGTGGAGATGGTGTGGATATGTTCATCATCAGCACCGGGGAAAGCTCTTTTGAAGAGTCCATCGCAATGGAAGAAAACATCGATGGTTATCTTCGGGGCAAACATAAAGTCCACCCAGAAGACCCCCGAGGTATTGACGTCCGAAATGTGAACGAAGAGTTCCAAACTATCCAGGACGTCTTCTTAGGAATCAATGTCTTTATATACGGAATAGGCATCCTCACTATGCTTATTGGTATTATCGGGGTTTCCTTGATTATGTCGATAGTTGTTAAGGAACGTACCAAAGAAATTGGCGTGCGAAAGGCACTTGGAGCAACTCCTTGGTCCATCGTTAGCTTAATTCTGCAAGAGTCGATTTTTACCACGCTTATCGCTGGGCTTATTGGTCTGCTTATAGGTGTAGGAATACTTCAAGTTCTTGCAGAATTCATTGAGCACGAATTTTTCAAATCACCCCGTGTTAATGTGCGGGCTATAGTAACTGCCATCGGACTAATAGTATTCTTTGGAGGGATTGCTGGACTCATTCCAGCCATACGAGCCGTAATGATTAAACCAGTTGAAGCGCTGCGCGACGAGTAATGGATAGAGATACCTTCATAGAGATCTTTCAAGTGATCCTTCGCAATCCGCTGAGGACTTTCATGGCTTCCGTGGGCGTGGGCTGGGGAATTATGATGTTGATCGTGATGGTAGGCGCTGGAAACGGGCTTGAGAACGGCGTAAAGAGTGATATGCGCGACCGAGCTTTCAATAGTCTTTACATGTGGTCTATGAGTACGACCAAGGCCTACAAAGGCTTCCAGCCCGGCCGACGATTCGAACTCACCAATGAAGATGTCGCCTACTTGAAGGAGAATGTGCCTGAGATGGCTGTGGTTTCTCCAAGAAATCAACTTGGAGGATACCGCGGAAGCAACAATGTAAGTCGAGGATCAAAAACGGGCGCTTTCAATGTTTATGGTGATTGTCCAGAATACCGTTTTATCGAGCCTGTGCCAATTACAGCCGGTCGATACCTCAATGAAAACGACATGGCCGAATGCAGGAAGATTTGCATTATTGGCGAACAAGTAAAAAGAATTCTCTTCAAAGAGGGCGAGGACCCTATAGGTCAGTACATTCAGTTGCACGGCATCAATTTTAAGGTCGCAGGGGTTTTTGGCACTACTCGAAGTGGGGAAGATGGAATAGAGGCTACACAGACTATCTATATACCGTTATCGACCTTCCAAAAAGCATTTAATTATGGCAATATCATTGGCTGGTTGAGCATGCTCAGTAAGGATGGTGTGGATGTAAGAGACTTGGAAGCCAAGGTATTGGCTATCCTCAAAGAAAGGAAAAGCGTACATCCCAATGACCAGCGAGCTTTTGGCTACTACAATATGGCCGAGCGTACCGAGGAAATGCAACTGGTATTTGGTGCATTTGACATCGTGGGATTCGCCGTGGGGACTTTGGTGCTTCTAGCAGGGATCATTGTGATCATCAATATTATGCTCATCACTGTGAATGAGCGAACCCGTGAATTTGGCGTCCGGCGCGCGCTAGGAGCGCAGCCAAAGAGTATAGTCACCCAAGTTGTGATGGAGACTTTGCTGCTTACTATTGTGTCAGGTTGTGCAGGTATGATGGTTGGAGTAGTTATGCTCGAACTGGTCAGTTTTGCCATTGGAGAAGGGTCCGATGCCCCTTTTCAGAATCCAGAAATTAGTTTGTCTGTTATATTGTTGGCCCTTGGCGTGATGATTATATTCGGTGCTATTGCAGGACTTTTACCTGCTTTCCGCGCTGTTGCCGTTCGTCCCGTTGAAGCTTTAAGATCTTAATTACGTTATGAAAAAAGGTTGTTTAACTGCTCTTGTGATTTTCTCTATTCTCGTCGTCGTCGGCGCTGGACTCACCATTAACTATTTGTACGGTAAAGAGAATCAAGACCCTGAAAGCTTCAATACGGAGCAAGCCAAGTTGTCGGACATCATTGTCAAAAGCGTGGCCACCGGTTCAGTAGAGCCGAGAAAGGAAATTGAAATCAAGCCTCAGATCTCAGGTATTATTCGCGAATTATACGTCGAAGCCGGTGATACAGTGCTTTACGGTGATCGCATTGCTAAGGTGAAAGTCATTCCGAACATGCTCAGTCTTAACAATTCTGAGAATAGGGTAGAGCGCGCCAAAATCAACCTGGACAACGCCGAAATTGACTACGATCGCAACAGCAGTCTGCTCGAACAAGGGGTTATTGCCATTGCCGATTTCCAACGTTTCGACATGGCTAAAAAGAGTGCTATCGAAGAGTTCGATGCTGCAGAAGATAATTTGCAAATCGTCCGCGAAGGAGTTGCCAAACGCTCTGGGCAGTCGTCCAATACCATTGTGACGGCTACAATTTCAGGCATGATCCTAAACGTCCCTATCGAAGAAGGCAACTCGGTAATCGAGGCCAATAACTTCAACGATGGAACTACCATTGCCAGCGTCGCCGACATGGAAGACCTTATTTTTCGGGGAAATATCGACGAAAGCGAAGTAGAAAAGCTCAAGAACGGCATGATGCTGATTGTCACAATCGGCGCGATCGAAGGCCGGAAATTTGAGGCCGAACTAGAATACATAAGCCCAAAAGGAGTTGACATCAACGGAGCCATTCAATTTGAAGTCCGCGCAGCCATCAAGCTAGAAGCTGGAGAGTTCATCCGTGCAGGATACTCTGCCAATGCCGATGTAGTCTTAGAACGAAGAGATCAAGTACTGTCGATCTCGGAGCGCGTCATCCAATTTGACGATGAAGAAAATACTTACATAGAAGTCAAAGTAGGAGACAACAAGTACGAGCGAAAAGACGTCGAACTGGGGTTGTCAGATGGTATCACGGTAGAGATCCTTTCAGGAATCACTGAAGAGGACGAGGCGAAGATTTGGAACCAACCTATTAAGGCGGAGGACTAGCATTTCGACGAGGGGTTGCTGAGTACTATTGAGTTTCGCAGTCGAGACCTGTTTCCAGTCAAAACAACTCCTAATAAGAAGTATACAGCTCATCCAAAAGCCCCTTGTACTTCTTAATTGACTGTCCTTCAGAAATTTTAATAGCACTAATTTCATTAATCGAAATATCAGTCGCAGCAAAATACCGCGTCGCTTCAGTGCTAGTCGACTCCAATGTCACAGTAGGAGAAACCGAATTCCCCATGCTGTTGTCCATTTGAATTTCGTCTAAAAATGTCTCGTCAGTATAAGCTACATCGTCCATGTCAATAAACTTTCCTTCTTCAACAATCACCGCATCCGACTGATCTTTTCGCATAGCAATTTTCACCGCATCTACGCTTACGACTTCTACTTCATTGGTTGAATCATCCCCTCTAAGTGCCAAATACTCAATGTTTTCCGACGGCATGTCAAAGAGAGCTTGATCTCCAAGTACATCAGTATTCGCAATGTCTATTTCATTCTCAGCGGCGAGCGCAAATGATTCTCTTTCTGGTTCGTCAGACCCTTGCTCGTGGCTCTTTGACTTGGCCCGATAATCTTCATTCTCGTTTCTGAAATCTTCGTCGTCACCAATAGTTTGGTCAACTATGGCATCCTCAGTCACTTGCACTTTCTCAAAAAGATGTTCCTTGAGGTCGCTGATTTGTGTTTCGCTTTCCAGACTGTCTGAGGCTATGGGGGCCATTTCTACGTCTTGTTTCACCTCCGCAATCATATCTGCTGTGTTGTCTTGACTAGTAAGAAACCATGTGCCCACCAGCGCGAGAACCAAAACTCCCATTGCCACCTGAAAGCCTCCGCTACGGTACCAGCTGACTGATTTGCCTTGTGCAAAAAGCGTATTCAACCAAATGATAAGCCCGCCTTTTCTCTGAACAACAAATTCCTCCATCAAGCGCTCTTTAATCTCTTTCCGAGGCTCAATTCCGTCCTTGTCCCAGTCGATTGCTTGCAGTTCCAAAAGAGTCTCACGCATCGATGCGTATTCTTCCGGCGATTCCATGTGATTGAGCACAAAAGCTCGTTCCTCAGGGTATAACTCGTCAAATGACTTGTGTTGCAAGAGCGATTCTATGTCCTCTGGGTCGTATTTTTTCTGGGTCTTCATAGGAGTTCGTTTAATAAGTGCAATGCCAATATCAGGACGCCAATTCCTTCATAAGCTTTCAGTTTGCCATTGAGCATTTTGAGCGTGTAGAACAGTCGGGATTTCACCGTTCCTTCACTGCATTCCATGGCCTCACTGATTTCTTTGATACTCATGTCCTGCTCAAATCGCAGCAAAAACACAGCTCGTTTCTTCTCGTCCAATTCATCCAACGCTATCAAAAGTTGCTCGTTGAACTGAACTCGATCAACCGCCTTTATAGCTTCATTACCAGTTTCCCCCATGGCTTGCAAGGGCATATCGTAAGAAGTCGATTTTCGCACCTCACGCCTCCGGTATTCATTCTTGCACATGTTGTTGGCAATGCTGAAAAACCACGTTTTGAACGGTCGGCCCTCTTGGTAGAGCTCTGGTTTCTGGACAATCTTCAAAAAGATATCTTGTGTAAAATCCTGCGCCGTTTCATTCTCCTGCCACAACATGCGGTGGAAATAATTGACGGTTCTGCCAGCATAGCGCTCGTACAATTCGTCAAACGCCCGACTTTTTTTCTTGGCTACGTCTAGCATCAGCTGCTCGTCGGTCATGGAGTGATATGTCTTCTTTAAAAGTCCCATATCAGTAAGCTGCCGGTCGTTTTTTGCTCGTTGATTTGGAGACTTTGCTCTTCTTTTTATCCAGATGGATCTCTACCGAGTTTAGCATTTCCGGATTGTTCGACTCCGCGTAATAGTCGGCCAATACCGTGAACATCAGCTTGTAATTCTGATTGATCGGCTCATCCACGTCTATGTATGTCCGCGCAAATCGATTCTCCCAATTACCCGAAAGTTGAGCAAGATTGTATTCATTGACTTTCGCATAATGCAAGGCAAGCCCTGTCAAATAGAGGTTCTTCGAATGTTTTTTGAGAATAGAAGGGGAGATAGTCAACGCCAAATATATATTGGTGTTCTGACCACTGAGTAAATGTTTTATGCGTTCCTGTGCATTGAGCGAGCCGGCATCAATGTTCGGAATATTTAGCCGCTGGCAAATGTCTATGCAGTATTGGGCATTGGAGAGCAGGTCGATATTGATAACCTGCACGTTAGGAGCTGTTCCAAACACTTCCTGCCATATCCACAAAGGGTAGGTATCATCATGGCCATAGGTTATGAGGAAAGCATTACTAGGTAAGGAATTAAGTACATTGAAATTGTATTCCATCGTGGGCAAAGAATACACCGAAGCAGCCTCTAGTTTCTGAGCATATTTTTTCTTCATTCCCGAGTCACGGTTCACTTCACCTTGCGCTACATAGTCGTCGAATGCCAAAGAATTATTGGGTTCCACAGCAGTTGCCTGGTCCAGTAAAGTGCGTGTGGTGGAACTTGGAACAACCTCGTGATAGGGGATATAGTAGGAAGCAAATGTCTCAGGAGCCAATTCTTGTACTTTGCTCGCAATGAAATCGAGTATGTCTGCACCAGCTTGGTTAACCTCCCGAATGTTGAGGTCCAGATACTTGGCTTCCTGTTCGAAATAGACCGCGATCCATTCGTCAGAAGTTGAGGAGGCGCTTAGTCCGAGCATACTAAGCTGTTGTTCATCGGATTCCACTGCTTGACTAATTTGTGCAAACAAGCTGCCAAAGCCAAAAGCCAACAAAGCAAGAATCAATACAAGTTTTCTCAAATCAAAAGTGTTCATGCGAGCTGAAATTACTGCAATTTCTATGCCCCGTACACATGAGTAGGGAGAAAGTTCATTTTGAGTGCAAACTTTTTGTGGATAGTGTGAATAGGCATAAGGTTCAAAAGGAATTAGCTAGATTAGTCGGCACACAAAAGGTATATGAACAATACGCATATTCGTGCGGATTGTGCAATAGGTATATACAGTTGTGATACAAAATATAGATGAAAAAATTAATAATCATACTTACTTTATCAATTCTTATAACAGGGTGTCTCAATGACGATAATTCAATAGATTTATTAGACAAAAGAGAATTTATAAGTCAACGTCATTTACATGAAAAAACATATGGAGATTTTAATTTCAAGAATGAGCAGGAATGGGATAGTCTGAATAATATT
>JBLHIB010000084.1:0-15621 GCA_047615865.1 Gammaproteobacteria bacterium | reverse complement strand
GCAAAGGAGTCACCACCGCCAAAGCTTTGGTCGTAGGCATTTCCTGTAATGGGATAATTATTTGATGAGGTCGTTCCATATACTATCAATTCATCGTCTTCATTCACAATCAGACTATGCGGAAGTTCGTCGGCAGACCCTCCTAAATAGGTGCTGTAAACCATAAATGTGCCCGTAGTATCGTATTTCGAAATGGCTATATCTGTTCCAACTAAAGTACCCTGACCGTCACCACCGCCCCAGCTCTCTTCATATGATCCAGTTATATAAGGGTAACCAGCTCCAAAAGCTGAACTCCCAGAATAAAGGAACCCATCGCTATCGAAGGTTGCTGTGTATCCAAAGTTATCGGCAGTAGAACCCGAGTAAGTTGAGAAGATTAGCTCGGGGTCAATGATCAATTCGTAAGATGAGTTGTATCCATCAGGAAAATTGAAGGAACAAATATCTTCGTTCAGGACAAATTCGCACGAGACCATTGTTTTCACTCCATCGATGATCTGCCAGGCGATTGGTTTTTGCTCTGTAATATCAGCTACCGTGTTTCTCACGACAAGACGATTTTCAACCAACTCAGCTTTGGCTCCTCTGTATTGCCAAGCAATTTGGGATGCATCTGCTCCAGGTTGAACAATGAAATCATATTTAAGGAAGAAGTCGCTGGAGTGCAGCTTTAGGTCAATGCCATCATATAGACCAGGGTAGGTCATTTGGCCGAAGGCCCGGCAATTGCCCTTCCAGAGAGCGGGATCATTACCTAAGAAGAAATTGTGATAGGCAGGCTGCAGATTCCCCCATGAAGGCACTTGCGTTTTATTGGCGCCGAGATAATCTAAATGGTAGACGTGGCCATATACATTTGCCGAAGGCTTGCCCTTTTTGTAAGCTTTTGAATTGGTATGTAAAGCTGAGACTTCACTGTAGTCGGCAAGATGGAAGGTAAAACCATCATCTTCAAACCATACCCAGCCTATTTCGATTTCAGCACGCCCGAGGACAGAACTAGGCCATTGCCCTTTGTTTTCGACCAACTTGTAATGTGTTGATTGAGAAAATAATTGGCATGCAATGGTCAGAAGAACTAGTATTATGAGGTGCTTCATTGGCAGCAATTTACTCAATAAAGATGTTCTTTTTACCGTAAAAAGTTGCCTAGCTCCAATAGCTTCGGAATCGGAAAGCTATAAAAAGACAAAGGCTGCCCAATTGGGACAGCCTTTGTTGCGTAAAAACCAAACTCTTTTCCGTTGAAAATGGGTTGATTGGTTATTGAAATTTGTTAGTCTTCCCATTCGCCATCTTTCATGGTGAGACAACTACCTTCTAAGTGTGATCGCCAATATATCCTGCCGGCATTATCACTCAGGCAAACGGTCTTCCCCTCGGGCACGTTGACCTTGATATCCACACTTTGGGAATGCCAGTTGTCATGGTAGGGGAAAGACAAAATGGCTGAAAGATCCAATGTGTCGCCATGCAGCTTCGAGCTATACGAGATGTTTTTGGCATTATCGAAGGAATCTGAATGGTTTCTACCAGTTGATTCTTTTTCTATTTCAACCAGATATGTCGCGGCAGAATCGCTGGCATAGAAACCCAAGCATACTTTACTGCCTAAAATGATTTCATCGCCTTCAATGCGTAACATTTCGAGCCAATTACGATCGTAATAATTTAGTTGGTCGGCAAAGTATTCATCTGAAAGCACCTGAACATATAAGGTATCACTATCAATATCATCCAGAATTATTTCATCGCGGACTTCAGCATCATATAAGTTACCTCTGAATACTCCGAATGCACCACTCATTGACAGCGCAATACTTGTGATGAAGAAAACAAAGAGGACAATGAAGAATGGTTTGGTGCCTGTTCTTACATTCAAAAGCATGCGCAAACCAGCGATGAAGAACATTCCTGAAATCGACAGGAAAAACATTACCGTTCCTATAGCTACTAAGGTTAAGTTCCCACTACCACTGAATACTAGGTCGTCCAGGACATCCCATGTGATGTGGTCGTAACCCAAGACTAGATTGTCTACAGTAAACCATAGACCGAATAGTCCGAAGAAAAACATTATGCCCACAGCAAGAAACCCTACGCCAAGGACCTTCAACAGCACTTTACCGATTACTTCGAAAAAGCTCCCTAAACCGTTGAAGAGTTTTTGAAAAAAATCGCTCAAACTTGCTCCTGCTTGTTTTGTTGTTTCCTGAGTTTCTGAGGAGAATTTCTTGAATGAATCTTTAACGTTATCCATCTCCTCGTTGATCTTCTTACTGATGTTTTCAACGTTGACAGTCTCACCTTTCATTTGCAGCTTTTCCGCCGTGGTTTTAGCTTCAGGAATGAGGGCCCACAAAACAAGATAGATAATCAATCCAGTTCCAGCGAAAATGATAGCGCCAACCAAAAGGATTCTAAGAATCAAAGGGTCCCATCCCAAATAGTGACTAAATCCTGAACAAACACCACCTACCATGGCATCATCTGAATCGCGGTATATTCGTCTAGCCTTATTGTTATTAGAGCTTCCGCCAGAAGATGAACCATGAATGTGCTCGTCGTCATCAAAGTCGGTCGCATAGTCTTCGGGCTGCCCCATAATAGTGATGACTTCTTCAATGTCTTTCATTGCGATAACTTGCTTGCCAGCATTGAGTCGTTCTTGAAAGAGCTCGGCAATACGCGCTTCGATATCGTCAACGATTTCTTGTCCTCCCTCAGAGGAAGCGTAAAAGGATTGTATTGTTTTCAGGTATTTGAGTAGCCTTTGATAAGCTTCTTCTTCAATGTTGAAAATGAATCCGCTTATGTTGGCTGATACGGTCTTGTTCATCACTTAGGTTTTTTTGTGGTTTTGTTCACAGCGGTTGATAGTTCTTGCCAGGTCTTGTCCAATTCGGCCAGAAATAAACTGCCTGTTTCTGTTAGCGAATAGTACTTTCTCGGTGGACCGGAAGTAGATTCTTCCCACCGATAACTGAGCAAGCCAGCGTTCTTGAGCCTGGTAAGAAGAGGGTAGAGGGTTCCCTCCACAACTATGAGCTTCGCTTCTTTCAGTTCCTCTATTATATCGGAAGGATAAGCCTCCCGAGTTTTTAGAATCGCTAGGATGCAAAACTCCAAGACCCCCTTTCTCATTTGGGCTTTGGTGTTTTCGATTTTCATTTGTGATGAATTGTTTATTTGGAATCATATAGTAATATCCTATGCAAACATATGTCTTTTAGATGGTACTATGCAAAACAAAGTACTAAATATTTACATATTTTGTGATTTAAAGATAGAATCAACATGATTATTAATCAAAGGACTACCTGAAATAGGAGGAAGCCCAAGATTCATTTGACTTGTGCTAAAATCATCGTCCAAACTCTCAAGGGATTTAAAAGATAAAATCGTAACCTTTTGATAAAGAACTAGTACAAAGACTTAGCGCCGCTGGAACGCCACTCCAAAAAGGCGATTATAAACAAACAATAGAAAACATGGCAAAAGCAAAAGCACTCGACTTTAGAGCCCGAAAAGCTTTAATACTCTTCTTAGGAATCCTAGGAACATTCATAATGTTAATGCCCTAAAGTTACATATTAAGGCAACTTATGGCTATCTTTAGAGTTCCTCTGCTAGGAAACGAAACCTTTTGATGGATTCAGCGTAGACGTGAGTAACCGATTACCGAATCTAATTTAATACCAAATTGTAATGGATACTATTGACGAAGTAAACCACGCCGTACTGCAGAAACTGATCATGATTTTTTTAGGATTCCTGTTTTTAGGCGTTGTACTACAATCTTGCACATATCATCAGCCTTGCTCAGCTTACAGTAAGATAAGCGTTGAAGAGATGGATGCTCAAGTTGATGTTCCTACATTGGAATAACAACCTCAAAATATTTAAAAAGCCTCGGACTTGCATAAGTTTCGAGGCTTTTTTTTGTCCGCATTTCATGCAAATGTGATTCGTTGTCGGCTAAAACTGGAAGTAAATAAACGGCTGCATCTCAGAGCTAATCACCTGATATAGCATAAAGACAACACCAAAGCAGCCAACTACTTGAACTGGGATTGGGAAGTTGATGAAGGTTTCACGATACCAAATCTTCCAAGTGCCCGGAAGCCAATGGATGATATACCCGATGACCATCACAGCTACCACAGCTTTGAACTCAATCAGAAAAGGGATCGCGACATCCCATTCAGGCGAAGTGAATATACGGGCCAACATATTCCAACCTGCTTCCAACTCATTCTCAATATCGTGTTTGTCATTGAGATTCCCCCAAGTATTGTGAGAACCTGTCCGAAACCATGCTCGGGTAAGTGTTATAAAATTGAACGTGATGAAAATTGCCCAGGCTCGTTTCCACCAGGTGTTTTTTGACTCCCACGGACTGATCTTCCGAAAGAGTTTGTAAAAAACAATACCAATTCCATTCAAGGCTCCCCATATCATGAAATTCCAACTAGCTCCGTGCCATAGTCCGCCAAGAAGCATGGTGAGCATAACATTGATATTGGTAGTAAGCCATTTTTTAAATCGTGGAACTAGTATAGCAATCAATACGAGAATGCCCACAACACCCAAACAAATAGCAAAAACCATCAAGCTACCAGCCATGGCCGAAGCAAATAGGATGATTGCCAAGAGCGCAATCCATGTTCCCAATGTTCCACCGCGATTTCCACCGAGTGGGATGTAGAGGTAGTCTTTCAGCCAAGATGACAGACTGATATGCCAACGTTTCCAGAAATTCCCACAACTATCGGCCTTGTATGGCGAGTCAAAATTCTTGGGCAAACTGAATCCCATCAACAAGGCCACACCAATGGCTATGTCTGTATAACCTGAGAAGTCGGCATAGACTTGGAGTGAATACCCGTACAATGCCATCAAGTTCTCGAACCCTGAGTACCTTGCTGGGTCATCGAAAACGCGGTCAATGAGGTTCACGGCCAGGTAATCGGCCAAGAGCATTTTCTTTAGGAGGCCGTTCATGATCCAGAACAAAGCTAGACCAAAAGCCTCTTTTGTGAGCGAGTAGGGCTTATAAAGTTGAGGTATAAACGCAGCAGCCCTAACTATAGGACCGGCCACTAGCTGAGGAAAGAAACTCACATAGAAACCGAAGTCCAGCAAGTTCTTCACTGGTTTCACATCTCCACGATACACGTCGATGGCATAGCTCATCGTTTGGAAGGTATAGAAGGAAACACCTACAGGTAGTAGGATTTTTTCAAATCTGAATGTTGATCCGAAAAAGGAGTTGGACCAATATGCGAAGTGATTGATAGGGTTGAGATCACTGCCAAAGATGGCATTGAACGAGTCGGTGAAGAAGTAGGCGTACTTAAAATAGACCAGCACTCCTAGATTGATAAGAATACTCAAGGTGAGCCAACTCTTCCGAATCAATTGCGACCTTCCATTGTGTATCCTGAAACCAATCAAATAATCGACTATGGTCGAGAACATCAGGATTGTAAAGAAAAAGCCACTGGTTTTGTAGTAGAAGAACAAGCTTACAGCAAACAAAAAAGCATTTCGAGCAGCCCTGTTTTTGTAAGCGATCGAGTATCCCAATAGCACAACAGCAAAAAACGCCCAAAAGGTGAACTTTGTAAAAATCAGCGGTGTTGCTGGGTCGTATTTTAGAAACTCTAAGAGAAAATCCATGCTGTTTTATGCCTTCTTTTTGGCCACTAAACAATGGCCGATCGGGAATTTTTCTCGTGTTCGCTCACTTGTCTTTCTGTACCAACTTGTCTTTTTATACCAATTGCTAAAAAGTAAAAATATCCGATTCGACAATTTCCCAGTCATCTTTTTATTTAAAAGATCAAGGATCACATCTATCCGCCCCCCATATGCCGATAATTCGCATACTTCAAGATTGTTTGTATCACAAAATCGTTGAAGAGCATATTGAGTGTACCTGTAGTATTCGTGTGGTGGTTCACTTATCCAGTAGAAAAACGGACTAGTAAGCACAAGATGCCCTCCTGGTCTCAATACCCGACTAAATTCTCGCATGAGTTGATGTGGTTCAGCGATATGTGCAAATACATCTGTCAGCAAGATGCTGTCAAATGAATTGTCGGCGAGTGGGAGTGCTTCGTTCAAATCTACTACATGGTCCAAAAATGGATTGGTGCCATGGGTTGCTTCCCAATCAATGCATGTCGATGAATTGATCTGACCCTTATATAAGGCGTAGTATGGCACAGAACCGCAAGCGCAATCAAGCAGATCGCCCTTTATGTACTTCCGAATAAGTGGCTCATACGCGCGTATTTGAAGATCCGCTATGTGCAGCGAACCAGGATAAACAACGCGCATTGAGGGGACAAAACGATTGCCGTTCCATTCAATTCTATTGGGCTTCCACTGTTCAATGTTCTTCATGCAGACGTTGGTTGACCTGATGCAGCTGTTCAATCACGCTGCGGTCGTTGTAAAGTCCGAATCTATCCAAAATACGTGGATCATTTCTGTCCTCTTGGTGTCTGTAATTCACAGCCAATTGGTGATTGTATCCACATTCTTCTGCAATGTCAATGGTAGAGCGTGAATATGAGCCGTCTGGATAGGCGATACTTGTAATAGATTTTTGAGTAATTTCTTCTAGGTAGGCCTTGGATTGACTCAATTCTATTCGCTGCTCTTCCGTAGTCAAATTTGCCAAATTCGAATGGCTTATCGCATGGCTGCCTATCTCAAACAAAGGATTGTGAGACATAGATTTAATTTGAGCGCCACTTAGTAAAGTATGGTAATCTGCCGGTGCTGATTCATTTGGCTTTATGCCTAAAGAACTCTCCAATTCTTCAATAAACTGCATTCTCTCGTCATGAGATCTACTCTTGAGAAACCCCATCAATTCTCCATGTTCGTTAGAGTGCCATCGGTTCCATGGATGAGGTTGGAAAACTTGACCTAAGCAATTGAGCGGACCTTTGTGAAAATGCGTCAGAATATTCATGGCGTCAGGCCAAAGGATTGAATTGTTCTGAAGATTGGCACACGTCACGTAAAAAGTCGCGGGAATGGATAAGGTTTCTAATTCCGGCAGTGCATTGGTGAAGTTGTTTGCCAGTCCGTCGTCAAAAGTGATGGACAGCCTATTTCCTTGCTCATTAGGATTCTCAAACATTTCAGAAAGGGAGACAATATTGAAGCGCTTCTTGAAATAAGTCAACTGCTTGCGGAAATCGTGTCTTGCTATGTGCCGAGCGTTAAACCGTTGGTCACCGTTAAGATCTACATTATGATACATCAGCACCAAATTGGCATTCTCCTTACTATTGTAGCACACTCTTTCACTTCCGCTGAGATACAGAAACTGCCTAAAAGTTCGGTTGATTTTGGACGAGATGCGCTGGAGCATGGGCTAAATATATTGCTTTGGTTGAAATAAGCGGAATGGCAGCTCAACTTATATCCAAAGAGTATTTACCAAGTAAACCAATCAGCCCGTCTTTCGAGAATTTTGCTCCCCGGACACGATTGTTTTCAGGGTCTATCTCAAATCCCTGTGCTGTGCGAAAGTCTGACTTAACTAAAATTGTCTGATCAAATGTGGTGCCTACAAGTTTACAATCACCAAATACCGCCGCACTCAAGTCGCAACCGGAAAAGTCTGTTTCATTCAAATCACACTCCGAAAAATGGGTCCCTTTGAGTTTCAGCTTGGTAAATGAGCAATAGTTCAACTGGCACTGCGTGAATTTCACGGCCAAGAGAAAGGGCAAGCAATGATCAAATCGAATCCCGAGCAACTTGCAGTTATGAAAATCAACTTCCTTCAGACCAGTATTTGAAAATTTGGCCATGGACATGTCACTGTCTGCGAATGTGCAGTCAATAAAGGAATAATTGCTCAGATCACCCTTGGCAAAGTTGCATTTCGTAAAAGTGCAATTCTCGTATTCACCTGAAGCCAGAGGGTCTTTGAGGTGATCAATATGCTCGTATGATTGGTCTAAATGGAAGGATCCTGACATTTGGCTAAATTGCGAAAATTACCCTTCGAAGCCTATGTTGTTGTGCGATCCATCGCAATATGGTTTGCTGGCCGAAGCTCCACATCTACAAAAAGCAGTGGTAACTTCCTTCTTCTCCATTTTGCCAGAATTCGACACATCCAAACTACCATGTACAAGCAATGGACCGTTGGGCAGAATGTCAACTTTTGTGGATTTATCAACGTTTTCGCTTGAGTCAGACTTCATGCTCAAAGCTCCAGATGGGCACAATTTAATCTGTGCTACTAACTCGTCCGAAGAAGCATTTTCCATTTTAATCCAAGGGTTTCCATTGGGGTCGTATACTTTCGGAAGGGCTTTTACGCATTCGGCAGCATGGATGCATTTTCCGGGCTGCCAGACTATAGTAATATCTCCGTTGGTGTATTCTTTGATTATTTCTTTCATGTTCTTAGGTAGATTGCAAGTTGAAATGTAGCAAAATATAATCAATGAATTCGACTTGACACGTCCTAGTCTATTGACAAATTCATTTAATTTATCGCACCGCACATGCTTAGAAAATTATTCACATAATACCGCGATGCATGCGCAGGACACCCTCGAGAAATCTGGTTGCTTGCCGCTCTCACCTTGATCAATAGGATGGGCACGATGGTATTGCCTTTTCTTTCAGTTTACCTAAGTACCATGCCTGGATTCAGTCTGCAAGATGCAGGATGTATAGGAGGCGAATTTGGATTGGGTTCATTTTCAGGAGCATATATTGGGTTAAAATTTCTGACAAAGTAGGAGCAGAGCGAGTGATCATGGCAAGTCTGCTTTTGTCCGGGATTATGTTCGTCACCATCCAATGGGCAGATACGTTTTGGGAATTCTGAATTTTGGTGTTCATCACAGCCTTGTTTGGTGAGTCATACCCACCGGCGCTTATGGTTTCGGTATCGAAGTTTGTCCCCAATGATCAAATGGGCCGAACGATGTCGCTCTTGCGATTGGCTATCAATATGGGCTTCAGCTTTTCCCCGTTTGTGGTGGGTTTGATCATCTCTACGGTAGGTTATTCAAGGCTTTTTTTGGTAGATGGTACCACTTGTTTTGTGGCTGGAATTTTCCTTTTGTAAGCTCAAGAAAAGTGCGGAGCCAGAGGAAAATCAGGAGTCGGCCAAAGACATTCACCCAATTAAGAACAAACAGTTTCTGTTCTTCCTGGTCTCCAAAGTCCTTATGGGTTTTTGTTTCATGCAATGGTTCCATACTGTCCCGGTTTTTATTAAGATGGAGTGGGAATTTGACGAAGGCTATATTGGTCTCCTTCTGGCCATTACGCTTAGTCTGGCCAGAAGGCGAGTAATTACATGTCCTATTTCTGGATGGCGTGGTCCATGACACAGATTCTGTGTCCTATCGTCGGTCTAAATTTTGCAGATCGTTACGGATTTGATGGTTTATGGATCTTGCTCGGCATTTTGATGGCCATTAGTTTCATACTGAATGTTTTTAGTATGCGCTATAGTCGTGTCCAGTAGTTATTTCCCTTTCTCTTTTTAGCCGTTGGCAAATGATTAGCATGGCTCGTAGCAACCTTCTTATCTTTGCGCCATGAAATTTTCAGTTCATCCTTATCTATTTTTAATCGCTTGTCTGCTTGCATTAACCTGTTCATCGACAGAAGCAAGTGCCCAAGAAAAGGAGTTAGTCGTTCTCGAAAGTGCCGACCAAATGCCTCAGTTTAAAAAAGGAAATAAAGAGTTTACAGAGCTTGTTCAAAGCAATTTGATCTATCCAAAGCTTGCCATAGCACAAGGTATAAGTGGAGAAGTCTTGGTTATGTTTGTCGTTGATGATCATGGTGATCTGACCGAGTACGAAATAATTGAAGGTATTGATTTAGAGTGTGATATGGCCGCTATTAAATCTATTAATTTAACAAGTGGAATGTGGGTTTCAGGAATTCAGAATGGCAAGAATGTGAATGTTTATACCACAGCAAGAGTTTTATTTCATTTGCCGAAGGCTAAAACAACAATACAGTATGCCGAAAATCCTGCGGAATATAAAAATGGGGAGGAAGGCTTGCTGAAATTTCTGCAAGAGAACGTCCGCTATCCGCAATCGGCAATTGATCAGGGGTTGCAAGGGAAAGTATTTGTGAAATTCATAGTTGACATTGAAGGTCGGTTGAGTGATTTTGAAATTTTACAGGGAGTTAGCTTGGAGTGCAATACGGAGGCTATTCGTACAATCTTGGAAACTGATGGAGATTGGATTCCAGCTACCCATGAAGGAAAGAAAGAAAATGTTTTTGTCACAATTCCAGTCATTTACAAAGTTCTCTTAGCTCCGGAGAAGGAATAACACGGCTCACTGCTATCTTTGGTAACCGTCGTTTTAAAATGGAAAATTGATTATCCATTACAATCTCTATTTTTGTCGTCCTATCAAATTAAACACCTATGAGCCGTAAAGTAGTAGCAGGAAATTGGAAAATGAACCTGTCTTGGGAAGAAGCGCAATTGCTGCTTCAAGATGTGGCTCACAAGCTTACACAAGCGCCGACTAATTGTCGTGTGATTGTTGCACCTCCTTCATGCTATCTATCTGGATTGGCAGCTTTGAATGTTGAAGGCGTTTCTATATCGGCCCAAAATTGTCATCAAGAAGAGAAGGGAGCCTTTACAGGTGAGATTTCTGCTTCGATGCTTTCCTCGATGAAGATTGAGTATTGCTTAGTTGGCCATTCTGAGAGGCGACAGTACTTTGCAGAGAACAACGAGCTGCTTTCAAAGAAAGTGGATGCCTTACTAGAAGAAGGATTGAATCCGATATATTGCTGTGGTGAAGTTCTTGACGAACGAAAAAGCGGTGAACACTTTGAGGTCATTGGCAGTCAGATTGCCGAAGGATTATTTCATCTTTCAGCAGAACAAATGGCCAACGTGATCGTTGCCTATGAGCCGGTATGGGCTATTGGTACTGGGGAAACTGCAAGTAGTGATCAAGCTCAAGAGATGCATGCCTTTATTCGCAAGACACTTGCCGATAAGTATGGAACTGAGATAGCTGAAGCTACATCTATTCTATACGGCGGTAGCTGCAATCCTAAAAATGCTCAAGAGTTGTTTTCTCGTACAGACGTTGACGGCGGATTGATAGGAGGAGCCTCGCTCAAAAGTGTTGATTTTACTCAAATTATCAGAAGCCATGGATAGTACTTTTATACCTAAAAATTTCATTTGTGCCGATTTCTCATTGAATCCTCTGGATCCTTGGCGTGACCTATTGGTCGCTGAATTGGGAGAACTAGGCTTCGAGAGCTTTGAAGAGCATACGCATGGTGTAAAGGGCTATATAGAGGAAGCTAAGTTTGCCCAAGGTAGCTTGGATCATGTTCTTGGCATGGCTGGGGCCATGGTCAACAAATCTTACAAGACTAGTATTGTTCAAAGTGAGAATTGGAATAAAAACTGGGAGAAGCAATTCCAGCCATTGGCGGTAGATGATTTATGCTACGTTCGCGCACCTTTTCACGAGAAGAATGATGCCTACGAGCTAGAATTGATCATTCATCCTCAAATGTCATTTGGCACAGGACACCATGCGACGACCTATTTGATGATACGTCAGTTGTTTGGTCTTGATTTAAAAGACAAGGAAGTCTTGGATATGGGAAGTGGAACGGGGATTTTAGCTGTATTGGCCGAAATCCGCGGAGCCAAGACAATCGATGCAATAGATATCGATGAATGGAGCTTTATGAATATGCCTCAGAATTTCGAATTGAATGGCTGCAAGTTGATCAAGCATTTTCAGGGAGGAAAGGAGCTTTTGGTAGACCAACAATACGATGTTATCATAGCCAATATCAATCGAAATATTCTATTGGATCAAATACAGGACTACGCGCGAGTGCTTGTAAATAATGGGCATTTGCTCCTTAGTGGATTCTACGAGGCTGACATTCCAATGCTGCTTGAAGCGGCGCAGAATGTGAGCTTTGAGATGATTACTACCGACCAGAAAGACAAGTGGGTTATGATTCACCTGTGTCTGCGGAACTAACTTGCTTGATGAATTCTAAGGCTTGATATTCGTCCTCATGAATATTATCAAGGCCAATATCCTTCCAAAAAGACCCTCTCAGCAAATAGGAACGCGTTCTTCTTTTCAAACCGCTTATGTAAAGGCCACCTCCTTTCTTTTTGAGTTCTTTTGCCATGTGAACCAGCATTTCTGCGCCGGGCATATCAATCATATTGATGCTGTTTCCGACAATTAGGAGCGTATCATTGCCTCCCATAATTTTATTGAGTTTATCTTGAACGTGGCTCACAGAACCAAAGAAAATTGATCCATCAATTCGGGCAATAGAAACACCTTGTACTTTTTGAGTTCGTTTTTTTCGCACGGAACTCACGATAAGGTTTTCACCATCTTTTTCATGCATGCCCATGGGAACCACGCGAGGAGTAGAGGTACGCTGCAGATAGAATATCAATGAGAATATGACTCCTATGTAAATGGCGAATTCTAACTTCAGGAATAAGGTTGCTAAAAAAGTAATAATGAAAACGGCTGTTTCTCTTCCTGAAACAGAGAGAATTTCTTTGATGTGTTTGGCATCAATGAGGTTGAAGGCCACGAAAAATATTATTCCTGCCATCGCAGCAATAGGAAGGTAGGCCGCTAGGGGTGCAATGAAAATCACAATTAGCATCAATAAAAGTGCTGCAAATACTGCGGCCAAAGGAGTTTGCGCTCCAGATTGATAATTCAACCCTGAGCGCGTAAAACTCCCGGATCCTGCAAAAGAGCTAAAGACGCTGCCCACTATATTAGAAAGACCTTGCCCTACGAATTCTTGATTGCTATCAATTTTTTGGCCTGAAAGCATGGCCAATGATCGCGCAATAGCTACAGCTTCAATAAGACCCAGTAGAGCGATAGCGAATGCATCAGGAGCAATCTCAGCGATTAGTTCGAGGTTCATTTTTGGAAAGTGGAAAGGCGGTAGATTGGATGGCATTTCTCCGATCAGAGCAATTCCAGCGGATTCGCCCCCAAGATAATATGCGAGGTAACTTCCAATGACCATGGCCACAAGCATATATGGTAATTTCGGAGCAAAGATTTTTCCTAGAACAGTCATTGCAAGTGTCACGAAAGTGACCATTAGCACATTGTAGTTGATGAAGCTTGTATTCTCACCAATAGCAATGATGATTTCATGAAACTTCAAACCCCCAGGTAATTCTAGGCCAAGGGCATGTTTCATTTGCTTGACTGCAATGAGAATGGCGGCACCGGCGGTGAAGCCAATTATAACTGTATGAGAAATAAAATTCACAAGTGTCCCCAATCGGGCTATTCCCATAGCAAGCTGAATCACTCCGGCAACCAAGGTGATAACAAGCGCCAAAGCAACAAAATCAGGTGTTCCAGGCAATACTCCATGCGATGAAACAGACGAGAAAATCACGATAGAAATAGCAGTGGCTGGCCCCGAAATCATGTGATTCGAAGAACCAAATAGCGCAGCTATAATTGGCGTAATCATGGCACTGTAGAGGCCGTAGATAGGAGGCATACCTGCTATCAAAGCAAAGGCAACACCTTGAGGTAAACTTATAACAGCGCCCGTAAGTCCCGCTACAAAGTCCTTCTTTAGACTTCCCTGCGTAGTTCGAGGGAGCCACTCAAGAAATGGGAATAAACGATGCACTGATTTCTTTTGCACGATGAGCTAATTCTGAAAATTATACCAAGATGCTAAATTAACAACCCTGATTTCAATAATCCTATTTGTTTTCATCCATGAAATACTAGCCCGCACTTTGTCGAAATGCAGGTTTTAGTCAAAGTGATCTTCAATTCATCTAAGTGTATTTGGGAAATGATCTTTGCTTTCAATTCCTTGATTTCAAGGAATTGAAAGCCATGAGTAACAAGGATACAATAAAACACAATGTGACTATACACGCATTAGTCCGGAAATAGTCCTTGTTTATAACTTGAAAAGGTCAAATTAGAAGTTTGCTCGCAGCACATGTTTCCTACCTTGCACATTAAATAAATCAAGGAGAAGTGGAGATATTGACATTTGGAATTGCATTCGAAATAATCGGGGAACGGAGATTAAATTATCAAAAGGATCAAACTTTAAGCTGCGCTGATCTTAAGATACAATTGATTGCGGATTATCCTGGATTGTCTTCAATTTCTTCCATTAAACTAGCTGTGGATGGCGAGTACGTGGATGATGATTTCTTGATAAATCCACAGTCGGAAGTTGCCATTATACCACCTGTGAGTGGGGGATGATGAAAGATTCTAAGACGAATAGATCACCAATCAACATAGCCTTGGTGTTGGAAGGGGAAGGGGCTTCAATTGTGAGAAAACTCAATCGACAATTGGGCGATGTCGTAGATCCAGCAATTCTTTTTGGTGATGAACACAACCTTCCTCATATAACTTTGGCCATGGCTGTTATTGGTGAGGTTGATTTTTCGGAGTTAAAGCGATTGATTGCTCAAATCTAGGTACCTGAAGAAGTATGGATGGAATCTGTCAAGTCCAATTTTAGAGACAATAATCGACTGCATTATGTGCAAATTAAACTGACCGAAGAGCTGACCCGATGTCATCAAGACGTTTTATCAGTTGTACGTCAGTTCCCTTTACTTGAGGCCAATCATTCTCATTTTCCTGAGGAAGTGAGCGATTCAATTGTCGATTATGTGAATTCATTCAACAAGTACTCCGGGAAATACTATTCACCACATGTTACCTTGGGCTATGGAGATAAGCCTCCGTGTATTGAAACCAATTCTCGTCGTCTCCCTTTATGTGTCCATATGAGTATATTGTTCTTTTTTCGTCTATTTCAAATGGTGAGCTACTTGTTGTTCCAAATGTGTAAGGAATCTTTTTATAGGATGTCCAGCTTGAACCCCTTGGGAAAAATGGAGCTCCTTTATGCTCAAGCTCGAGGTCATGCTCTTCAATCAAATTAAGATTTTCGTCAAAAGTGATTGTTCGAAATGATAAAAAACCATCTCTCTCTGGCAATTTATGTGAAATCAACACTTTTGACTCATTAGGGGATATCTCCAGATCTAGAAACGCATTTTGAAAATTCTTGAAGTAACCATCTCCTGCTATTGTAGAAATAGTCCTGAAATCCGGCAGGAAACGAAATTTATCTACATCAAGCTCCAGAAGATAGACTTCGTTCACCATGTTGTCATCATCGGTGCTGTGACCCAAACCGTATATCGTCTGACCTACCTTGAAAGTCTGAATCAGAGTCATTGCCTCTGGAAGAACTTCATTCTCTTCCAATTCTTCAGAATAAAACTGGTTTAACTCTCCATCATAGAATCGATACATTTTACTCACCCCTCGCAATGGTTGAATTGCAATGACTCCGCTTTCTAGAACGGCAAAAATGAGTTCGTCGCCTCCTTCGCGATCGCATGTGACGAGACGCGAATATTTTTAGCCTGAGCAAGCTCTTTTTGTCCTGCTAAACTTAAGCCGGAGAATAATAAAAGTGCTGTAAAAAGAGCTATTGACAACTGCTTCATGTATTATGTATTTCAATAATAAACTGCCCACCATAAGT